>DATKFT010001019.1:0-1815 GCA_035544335.1 Pseudorhodoferax sp. | reverse complement strand
CGTTGGGCCTCCGCCCACTGGCCCACGGTCTCGTAGTCGATCTGCACCAGCGCCGCGACGAACTTGCGGCCGTCGGCCACCACGATGCATTCCTTGATGAAGGGGCTGCCCTTCATCGTGTTCTCGATCTCCGAGGGCGTGAGGTTCTTGCCGCCGGCCGTGATCATGATGTCCTTGAGCCGGTCCACGATGCGCAGCTGGCCGTCGGCCTCGGCGTGCACCACGTCGCCCGTGTGCAGCCAGCCGTCCTGGATGGCGCTGGCCGTGGCCTCGGGGTTCTTGTAGTAGCCCGCGAACACCATGTCGCCGCGGATCTGCAGCTCGTCCTGCGCGCCCAGCCGCACCTCCACGCCCAGGGTGGCCGGGCCCACGGTGCCCACGTGCACGGCGTCGCGGCGGTGGCCCGTGACCATGCCGGTCGACTCCGTCAAGCCGTAGACCTCCACGAGCGGCACGCCCAGCGTGCGGAAGAAGCGCACCACGTCGGGCGGTATGGGCGCGGCGCCGGTCAGCGCCACCTGTGCGCGGCGCAGGCCGATGAAGTTCTGCAGCGCGCGCAGCGTGGTCCAGTAGGCCAGCGCCTGGCGCGCGCGCTCGCCGAGCGTCCAGGCGCTGCGCGGCTTCTCGGCCAGTGGCGCGCAGGCGGCCAGCGCCCAGTCCGCGAGCGCGCGGCGCAGGCGGCCGGTTTCCTGCAGCTTGATGTTGATGGACGCGTGCAGCTTCTCCCAGATGCGCGGCACGCCCAGGAACATCGTGGGCGCCACCTCGCGCAGGTCCTCCTGCACGGTGCGGATGGACTCGCCGAAGTTGACCTGCGTGCCGAGGTACAGCGGCACGAAGCTCGTGAACATCTGCTCGGCCACATGGCACAGCGGCAGGTAGGACAAATGCGTGGTGCGTGCGTCCAGGCCCAGGCGGTCCACGATGCCGGGCACCACGCCGCGGATGTTGCGCCACGAGGTCATCGCGCCCTTGGGCGCGCCCGTGGAGCCCGAGGTGTAGATCATGAGACCGATGTCGTCGAGCCGTTGCGCGGCCAGCGCGGCATCGATGCGCGCGTCGCCCTCGGCCGCCTGCAGCGCGGCGCCCGCGGCCTCCAGCTCGGCGAAGCTCGTGATCAGCGCGCGCGCTTCGGGCGCGTAGCTGGCCAGGCCCTTGGTCTCGACGACCACGATGCGGCGCAGTTTGGGCAGCTGGGCGATGGCCTGCAGCACCTTGTCGGCCTGCTCCTGGTCTTCGCAGACCACGAGCTCGACATCGGCATGGCCCAGCACATAGGCCACCTCGTTCGTGGGGCTCGTGGGGTAGACGCCCACGGTCACGGCGCCGACCAGGCCCGCGCCCATCTGGGCCAGCACCCATTCGATGCGGTTCTCCGACAGCACGCCCACATGGCTGCCCGCCCCCAGGCCCAGGCTGGCCAGGCCCAGCCCCACGTGGCTGGCGCGGCGCAGGTAGCCGGCCCAGCTCAGGGGTTGCCAGATGCCGAAGTCCTTCTGCCGGATCGCGATGGCGTCAGGCTGGCGCTGCGCCTGCTCGCGCAGCATCTGGGGCAGGGTCTTCTCGGGAAAGGGGTTGGCGCTCACAGGTGTACTTTCGCGCTGCGCGCTGCGGTGCCGAGCACCTTCGGGCGGTCTGGCGCAGCGCTCATGACAACCACCTCTTGCGGCGCTTGTAGTGCTTGAGGTCCTTGAAGCTCTTGGTCTCGCCGCTGCCGCCCACGCCCAGGTAGAACTCGCGCACATCCGGGTCGGCCGCCAGCCGCTCGGCGCTGCCGTCGATCACGATGCGGCCGCTTTCCATGATGTAGCCGAA
>DATKFT010001018.1:0-2020 GCA_035544335.1 Pseudorhodoferax sp. | reverse complement strand
CGATGGCGGGCAACGGCCACGCCGACACGCAGGCCGGCATGGGCATCCACCTGTACGCGGCCAACCGCTCGATGGGCGACCGCAGCTTCTATGACGCCGACGGCGAACTGCTGATCGTCCCGCAGTCGGGACGGCTGCGCGTGCGCACCGAGATGGGCGTGCTGCAGGTGGCGCCGGGCGAGATCGTCGTGATTCCGCGCGGCATCAAGATGAGCGTGGACCTGCCCGACGGCCAGGCGCGCGGCTACGTCTGCGAAAACTACGGCACGCCGTTCCGGCTGCCCGAGCTGGGCCCCATCGGCTCGAACGGCCTGGCCAACCCGCGCGACTTCCTCGCGCCCGTGGCCGCCTACGAGCACCGCGCCGGCGATTTCGAGATCGTCGCCAAGTTCCGCGGCCGGCTGTGGTCGGCGCGCCAGCAATGGTCGCCCTTCGACGTCGTGGCCTGGCACGGCACGCTGGCGCCCTACAAGTACGACTGCAGGAAATTCATGGCGATCAGCACGGTCAGCTTCGATCATCCCGATCCGTCCATCTACACGGTGCTGACCTCGCCCTCGGGCGAGCCCGGCATCGCCAACGCCGACTTCGTCATCTTCCCCTCGCGCTGGCTGGTGGCCGAACACTCGTTCCGCCCGCCGTGGTACCACCGCAACGTGATGAGCGAGTTCATGGGCCTGATCCACGGCGTGTACGAAGCGAAGGTCGAGGGCTTCGTGCCGGGCGGATGCAGCCTGCACAACAGCATGAGCGCGCACGGCCCCGACCGCGAGACCTACGAGCGCGCCATCGGCGAACCGCTCGCCCCCGCCAAGCTGCCCGACACGCTGGCCTTCATGTTCGAGAGCCGCTACGTCATCTGCCCGACGGCGGCGGCCATGCAGTCCCCCACCCTGCACGCCGACTACTGGCGCTGCTGGGCCGACCTGAAGATCCATTTCGATGGACCCGCAACTTCCGCCATGGAGAGCAAGAAATGATAGTGATCGACGCAGATGCCCACGTCATGGAATCCGAGGAGACCTGGTCCTTCCTCGAACCCGAATACCATGCCCGGCGCCCCGTGGTGGTGACCTTCCCCGAGGACACCTCGCTGGGCGTGTTCAACGCCGCCTGGCTGATCGACGAGAAGGTCCGGCTGTTCGGCGCCTCGCCCACGGCCGGCACGCGCTCGCTGCGCAAGAAATACAACCTCGACTCGCAGCACCTGAGCAAGCCCGAGGAGCGCCTCAAGGACATGGACAAGCGGCGCATCGACTACCAGATCATCCACACCACCTTCGGTCTGCTGAACCTGTGCGAGGACCCGGAGCTGGAAGCCGCGCTCATGCGCAGCTACAACACCTTCATGGCGAAGAAGTGCGCCGAGTCGGGCGGGCGCATCATGTACAACGCGCTGGTGCCCTTCCGCAGCCCCGATGCCGCCGTCAAGGAAATCCGCCGCGTCAAGCAGATGGGCGGCGCCGTGGCCGTGTTCATGCGCGGCATCGAATGGGACCGCCCCGTCAGCGACCCCAGCTTCTTCCCCATCTACGCGGAAGCCGAGAAGCAGAACCTGGCCATGGCGGTGCACGTCGGTTCGGGCAGCCCCGGCCTGCGCCACCTGTTCGACACGCAAAAGCGCGTGCCCGGCGAAGAGCCGTTCTGGCCCGCGCGCATGAAGCGCTTCATCGGCCCCATCAGCGTGCAGTTCGGTTTCTACAGCCTGGCCGAAAGCTCGGTCGTGACGGACTTCCCCAAGCTGCGCTGGGCCTTCCTGGAAGCCACCGGCAGCGAATGGCTGCTGGGCGCGGTGGGCGCGCTGGAACGCGCGGGCAAGCCCGGCGCGCGCCGCCTGTTCGACGAAGGCCGCGTGTTCGTCGGCTGCGAACCGAGCGAGGACCTGGCCTACGTGGCCAACCGCCTCGGCTCGGATTTCCTGATCATCGGCAGCGACATGCCGCACCAGGACGAAGCCGCGCACGAGGACCTGGTGGGCGAATTCGAGGCCCGCACCGACCTCGCCCCCGAGCTGATGGAA
>DATKFT010001017.1:0-5601 GCA_035544335.1 Pseudorhodoferax sp. | reverse complement strand
CGCGGTGGCGGTCTGCACGCCCCAGGCGCGGCGTTGCAGCATGGCGCCCAGCAGGTCCCAGCTGTCGTTGGGCGCCAGCTCCAGCAGCGCCTGGTCGACCGCGGCCAGCGCCACCTCGGCGTGCGCGGCGGGCTTGCCGTCCGGCAGCCTGGCGCTGATGCGCACCTGCACGCGCTCGCGCACCTGGTAGCTCGCGCGCTCGGGCTGCACCTGCACATCGAGGCGGTGCGCGCGCGTGCCCACCTGCAGCTCGGCCACGCCGAGCCGGAAGGCGGGCTTGGACAGGTCGACCAGCGCGGTCGGCGCCACCACCTCGCCGCGACCGTTCCAGAAGGCCGACCACCAGCTGCGTGGCGCCTTGTAGCCCCAGCTGAAGAACGAGTACCAGGGCACCTCGCGCAGCCGCCCGCGCAGCACCAGCGCGCTGACGTAGACGTTGGGGCCCCAGCCCTCCTGGATCTTCAGGCGCAGCGTCGGGTCCTGGCCGCTCAGTTCGACGACCTCGTGCCAGAGCACGCCCTCGCGCTCCACCGTGACCAGGGCCGTCGCCTGGCGGAACGGCATGCGCACCTGCAGCACGGCGGTGTCGCCGCTCTGCACTTCGCGCCGCTCGGGCAAGAGGTCGATGCGGTCGTTGTTCTCGCCGCCGAACCACAGCTCGCCCTGGCGCGTGACCCAGACCGAACTGACGGCCTGCACGCTGCGCCCGGCCTCGTCCCTGGCCGTCACGACCAGCTCGACCTCGCCGCTCTGGGCCAGTTGCGCCTCGCAGAGCAAGAGGCCGCGCGCATCGCTCTTGCCGCTGCAGACGCGGCCCAGGTCCTTGGTGTCGTTTTGGCTGTCGTAGGTGTAGAAGCCACCCACCATGCGCTTGCGGCTGGTCGTGACCACATGGGCCTGGGCGCGCACGTCCAGCGCCACGCCGGCTTTGGGCTTGCCGCTGAGGTCCAGCGCCAGCGCCTGCAGCTGCACCTTGCCGCGCGCAGACACCCAGCCCTCGGTCTTGAGGCCGGCCACCACAGCGGCCGGCCAGACCGTGTGCGTGCCACGCAGGGTCTGGATCTCGCCGTTGGGGTCGGCGTAGCGCGCTTCGAGCAGCAGTTCCTGCGCGCGCGGCGCGGCCGGGATCTCGGGCAGCGCCACGCGGCCCGCGCCCTGGGCGTCCAGCGTCAGCGGCAGCTTGTTGGCGATCACGCGCGGGCCGTTGGCCGCCTCGGACTCCTCCTCGCCTGCATCCGAGTTGCCCCGGCGCCGGTCGCGCGGCGCCGCGAAGCTGAACGCGTCGTAACCGTCGAATTGCAGCCAGCGCTCGCGCAGCAGCGCCGAGACTTCCACGGGCAGCCTGGCTGCGCCGCCGCCGGCCACGTAGCTGACCTGCACGTTGGCGGCCAGCGCGCCGGGCTGCACCAGCGGTCCGCTGGTCGCTGGCGCGATGCGGCCCTGCATGACAGGCAGGCGGAACTCCTCCACGCGGAAGTGGCCCGACACCAGGCTGCGCTCGGCCTCCTGCTCCAGGCCCACGAGTTCGATCTGGTACTCGCCGAGCTTGGCCGCGGGCGGCAGCTGGAAGCTGCTCTCGGCACTGCGCCCGCCCGTGGCCGTGTCGCGCCAGGCCAGCGGCTGCGCGAACTGCTGGCCGCTGCCCACGTGTGTGATGCGCAAGGTGGCCGGGCGCCAGGCCGCCGGGGCCAGGCCTGCGCTGGTCTCGGTGCGCAGCAAATGCTTCATGCCCACGGTCTCGCCCGCGCGCAGCAGCTGGCGGTCGACGATGGTGTGGGCGCGCAGGTCGGGCGCTGGGTCCTGGCTGGTCGGCAGGTTGAAGCGCCAGGGCTCGATGCCGCGGTTCCAGTCGCTGAAGGTGAAGGCCAGGTCGTCCACGCCGTCGGCACCGCGCGCGCGGGCCGTCACGAACCAGGCCGCGACGCCCTCGTCCTGCGCGCAGGAGGGCGGCTCGGGCGACAGGCCCGGCAGCTGCACCACGCCCTGTGCATCGGTCTGGCCGCTGGCGACTTCGCGGCCGCGGCAGTCGCTGACCGCCACGCGCGCGCCGGCCACGGGCTTGCCGCTGTCCAGCGCCGTGACCCAGGCCAGCGCGTTCTCGCGGCCCAGCTTGAAGTGCACCGCGAGGTTGGTGACCAGCGCGGCCGTGCGCACAACCATGCTGCGCTCGGGCCCGTAGCGTTCGTCGAGCAGAGCCTGGCCGAGCTGGCGCGAGGCGATCTCGACCACATGGAAGCCCGGCGTCATCGGGATGCCCACGACCTCGAAGGGCCGCTGGTCGCCGTCGCTGGGCGGCGGCAGCTGCAGCCGCTGCACGCCATCCTGCCCGGCCAGCAGCGACAGCATGCGCGACTGCACCCAGCCCTTCTGGTCGGGATCGACCACGCGCGGCAGCGGCTGCTTGAGGTCGGCGGCGGCCTGCTTGCGCTCGACCTGGAAGCGGTCGTAGCGCTGCACCTTGCGCCACCAGGCCAGGATCTCGGCATCGCTTTGCGGGCGCAGCGTGGCCACCTGGCCGTCGGCGATGCGCAGCGCGCCCACGCCGGACGCGGCCTCGATGCGGCGCACGGTCACGGGCAGCAGCGGCGGGCCGTCGGGCTCGGCCAGGCGCTCGACGATGCCGAAGGGGCTCGCGGCGAACTTGGCCAGCGGCGGCATGGCGCCGATGCGCACCGCCATCGGGAAGTTGCCCGCATTGGCCAGCGGCCGGCCGGCGTCGTCGCGCAGGCCGGCCGGCAGCGTCAGCGTGAACGCCGCGCGCTCGGTGAAGGGGGGATCGAAGCGCAGGCGGTCGACGGCCGCGCCGTCCGCGCCTTCCTCCATCTGGGGCGCCAGCGCGGCGCCGGGGCCCTGCAGGCGGATGGCCTCGGCCAGCGCGCGCGGCACGGGCTCGCTGAACTGCAGGCGCAGCGGCCGGATCGGCAGGCAGTCGGCCTGGGCGTTCTCGCGCTCGCAGCTGAAGCTGGCCGTGAACGGCTCGCGCACGCGAAAGTCCAGCCGGCGCTCCACGCGCGAGGCGATGCCGCTGGGTGTCGCCAGGCCCGGGCCGACCACGAGCTGCAGCGGCGCGGCTGGCGGCAGCTGCCGGTTGCAGGCCAGCGTGTGCACGGCCAGCGGGGCCTTGGCCGCGGCCTGCTGCAGGTGCCGGGCCTTGAGCAAGGCCTGGCGGTCGGCGCCTTCGATGAGCCGCACGGGGATGCGCTCGCCCAGGCCGTCGACCGCGCACCAGACCGCCGTGCGCACGCTCTCGGCCGTGGCCGGGCCGTTGAGCTGCAGCACGAAGTACTGGTCCTCGTCGACGCGGCTGCCCTCCCAGGGCCAGCTGCTGCGCACTGCAGGCCCGCCGGTGCGGAACGTGAAGCGCTGCTTGCTCGACAGGCCCGCGGCGTCGGCCTCCACCGTGCAGGCCATGCCGGGCGGCAGGTCGGCGCGGAACTGCCAGACCCATTCGCGCGCGTTGTTCCAGCGCCCGCTGCCGGCGCCGGCGGCCGCGTCGCTGCAGCGCACCGTGGCCGGTGCGGGTGCGCGCGCGTCGCCGAAGCGCTGGGCGTCCTGGTCGAAGCGCAGCACGACCTGGCGCGCCTGCGGCACCTCGCCTTGCGGCGTGACGGACGTGATCTGCAGGGCCTGGGCGGCGGGCGCCGCGAGGGCGGCGAGGGCGAGGGTGGGGAGCAGGGATCTGAGCTGCACGCGGGCGGTCCTTCCGGTCGGCCGGACAGGGTAGCGCAGTTTTCTGGCCGTTCTGTGCCGTGCCGGCCCGGGCTGGCGAGGGCCGCCGGCGCCGGCGCCGCCCGGCCCGGATGCGGCCCTACTGCAGCTCGACCTGGCCTTCGTCCTGCGCCGAGGCGGCCTCGCCCGCGATCCAGGCTTCGAAGTCACGCACGCGCGCAGGCACAGGCTGGTCGGTGCGCCAGGCCATGAAGTAGCCGCCCGCCGTCGGCACGCGCAGCGCGAACGGCGCGACCAGCCGGCCGTGCGCCAGGTCGTCGCGCACGAAGGGGAGCAGGCCGACCATCACGCCCAGGCCCTCGGCCGCCGCCTGGTAGGCCATGGCGGCGTTCTCGAATTTCAGGCCGCGGTTGGTGTCGATGTCCAGCGCGCCGGCGGCCTCCAGCCAGGCCGGCCAGTCCTGCGGGCGGTTCAGCGAACTCAGCAGCGTGTGGTGGGCGAGATCGCCCGGCGCCTTCAGGAGGGGCGCGCGCTGCAGCAGCGCCGGCGCGCAGACCGGCAACAGCGTCTCGCGGAACAGCAGACGGTAGCCCGGGCCCTCGGGCGGCAGCGGCTCGGAATGGATGCTGACGTCCACGTCGTCGCGGTCGAAGTCCGCGGGCTTGTGCGAGGTCGTGATCTGCACGTCGATGCGCGGATGCAGCGCATGGAAGCGCGCCAGGCGCGGGATCAGCCAGCGGATCGCGAAGGTGGGCGGCAGCTTGACGCGCAGCAGCCAGGCATCGGAGCTGCGCTGCAGCTGGCGTGTGCCGTGCTCGATCTGGTCGAAGGCCACGCGCATGCTGGCGTGGTAGGCCTGCCCGGCGGGCGTGAGCCGGATGCCGTGGCGCCCGCGCTCGAACAGCGGGATGTCGAGCCAGCCCTCCAGCGTCGCGATGTGGCGGCTCACCGCGCCCTGGGTCACGAACAGTTCCTGTGCGGCGCGCGTGAAGTTGCCGCAACGCGCGGCCGCCTCGAACGCGCGCAAGGCATTGAGAGGCGGCAGCCGGCGTGTCATGGGGCTGAATTTTACTCATGCCTGCATGCGTTAATTTTGGATGGTTTCGCTCGGATCAACGACGTAGCATGCGTTCAACTACAAGCCAAGGAGACACGTGATGATGAAGAAAACGCATGCCTGCCTGGTGGCCGCCGTGTGCTTGGGAGCGCAGTCGGCGGTCTTCGCCCAGGATGCGGCCGCGCACTACCCGCAGCAGCCGATCAAGCTCATGGTGCCCTGGCCGGCCGGGGGCGGCGTGGACACCACGGCGCGCATCGTGTCGGACCTGCTGGGCCAGCGCCTGGGCCAGCCCTTCGTGGTGGACAACCGCGGCGGCGCCGGCGGCAACATCGGCACCGAACTGGCCGCGCGCCAGAAGCCGGATGGCTACAACCTGCTGATGTCCTCGATCAGCCCGAACGCGGTCAACGCCAGCCTGTACAGCAAGCTGGGCTTCGATCCGGTCAAGGACTTCGAGCCCGTCATCTATGTCTCGGCCGTGCCCAACATCCTCGTGGTGCCGGGCGACTCGCCGTTCAAGACCGTCAAGGATGTGATCGAGGCCGCACGTGCCAGCCCGGGCAAGCTCAACTACGCCTCGGGCGGCGTCGGCTCCTCGCAGCACCTGGCGGCCGTGCAGTTCGCAGCCGCCGCCAAGATCGACATCGTGCACGTGCCCTACAAGGGCACGGCGCCGGCCGAGGCCGACCTCGCGGCAGGCCATGTCTCCTTGATGCTGGACACCACCACCTGTCTGCCCTTCATCGCCAGCGGCAAGATGCGTGCGCTCGCCGTGGCGTCCAGGCAGCGCAATCCCGCGCTGCCCGACGTGCCCACGCTCGACGAGGCCGGCTTGCCCGGCGTCTACGCCTCGTCCTGGTATGGCATCTCGG
>DATKFT010001016.1:0-2124 GCA_035544335.1 Pseudorhodoferax sp. | reverse complement strand
GAGACCGTGTCGACCGACTACGACACCTCGGACCGCTTGTACTTCGAGCCGCTCACGCTGGAAGACGTGCTCGAGATCGTCGAGAAGGAAAAGCCGGCCGGCGTGATCGTGCAGTACGGCGGCCAGACGCCGCTCAAGCTCGCGCTGGGCCTGGAGGCCGCCGGCGTGCCCATCATCGGCACCACGCCCGACATGATCGATGCGGCCGAGGACCGCGAGCGCTTCCAGAAGCTGCTGCACGACCTGGGTCTGCGCCAGCCGCCGAACGCGACGGCCCGTGCCGAGCCCGAGGCGCTCGAGAAGGCCGCCGCGCTGGGTTACCCGCTGGTGGTGCGTCCCAGCTACGTGCTGGGCGGCCGCGCGATGGAGATCGTGCACGAGCAGCGCGACCTGGAGCGCTACATGCGCGAGGCCGTCAAGGTCAGCAACGACTCCCCGGTGCTGCTGGACCGCTTCCTGAACGACGCCATCGAGTGCGACGTCGATGCCGTGCGCGATGCCACGGGCCGCGTGTTCATCGGCGGCGTGATGGAGCACATCGAGCAGGCCGGCGTGCACAGCGGCGACTCGGCCTGTTCGCTGCCGCCGTACTACCTCAGCAAGACGACGGTGGACGAACTCAAGCGCCAGACCGCCGCGATGGCCGAAGGCCTGAACGTGGTCGGCCTCATGAACGTGCAGTTCGCGATCCAGCAGATCGAGAAGGACGGGACGACACAGGACGTGATCTACGTGCTGGAAGTCAACCCGCGCGCCAGCCGCACCGTGCCCTTCGTGTCCAAGGCCACCGGCATCCAGCTGGCCAAGGTCGCGGCGCGCTGCATGGCCGGCCAGTCGCTGGACGCCCAGGGCATCGCCGCCGAGGTCACGCCGCCGTACTTCAGCGTCAAGGAAGCCGTGTTCCCGTTCGTGAAGTTCCCGGGCGTGGACACCATCCTGGGCCCCGAGATGAAGTCCACGGGCGAGGTCATGGGCGTGGGCAAGACCTTCGGCGAGGCCTTCGTGAAGAGCCAGCTGGGCGCCGGCACCAAGCTGCCGCGTTCGGGCACGGCCTTCCTGACGGTCAAGAACAGCGACAAGCCACGTGCCGTGGAAGTGGCGCGCGCGCTGGTGGCGCAGGGCTTCACCGTGGTGGCGACCAAGGGCACGGCCCAGGCCATCACGGCCGCGGGCGTGCCCTGCAAGACCGTCAACAAGGTCACCGAAGGCCGGCCGCATGTGGTCGACATGATCAAGAACAACGAGATCGTGCTGGTCGTGAACACGGTGGAAGAGCGTCGCAACGCCATCGCCGACAGCCGGGCCATCCGCACCTCCTCGCTGCTGGCACGCGTGACCACGTTCACGACGATCTTCGGTGCCGAGGCCGCGGTCGAAGGCATGCGCTACCTGGACCAGCTCGACGTGATCTCGGTGCAGGAGATGCACGCCCAACTGGTGGCTGCATCGGCCTGAGCGCGCGAGGGCAGGCCCATGACATCGCAACTGCTCGCGCTCGACCTGGCCGACTGGGCCGGGGCGCGTTCCAACGATGACTGGATCGCCGCGCTCGAGGCGGGCAAGGTGCTGTACTTCCCCAGGCTGGGCTTCGACCTGCTGCCGCAGGAGCGGCAACTGCTCGATCCGGCCTTGCTGGCCGCAGGCTCGCGCAACATCAGCCTGGACGGCGCGGGCCAGCTCAAGGGCGCGGCCGGCAGCACCGAGGTGCAGCAGGCCGCGGCCGCCATGGTCGCGCGCTTTCGTGCCCAGGCGCGCCAGCTCGTGGACGGCCTGCTGCCCGGCTACGGTGCGGCGCTGCGCATGGCGCCCACGAGCTTTCGGCCCGTGCAGGTGGAGTCGCGTGCCCAGTCCTGGCGTGCCGACGACAAGCGCCTGCATGTCGATGCCTTCCCCTCGCGGCCGAACTACGGTGAGCGCATCCTGCGCGTGTTCACCAACCTGAACCCGAACGGTGCGCCGCGGGTCTGGCGCGTGGGCGAGCCTTTCGAGACCGTGGCCCAGCGCTTCCTGCCGCGGCTCAAGCCCTATTCCCGTTGGCAGGCCAAGGCCTTGCAGGCCCTGCGCGTGACCAAGTCGCTGCGCAGCGAATACGACCATCTGATGCTGCAGCTGCACGACGCCATG
>DATKFT010001015.1:0-4038 GCA_035544335.1 Pseudorhodoferax sp. | reverse complement strand
CGGCACCAGCGTCATGCCCTGGTCGTCCACCATGCGCTGACCGATGGCCTCGCGGTCGTCGCGCTCCCGGTCGTACAGCAGCACCGTCGCACCGCGCTCCCGGCAGCCCTGGATCTTGATGGCCGGCGCATCGGCCGGCATCACGACGGCGACCGGCACGTCCAGCAGCCGGCCGGCCTCGGATACGGCGAGCGCGTGGTTGCCCGAAGAATAGGCCACCACGCCCCGTGCGCGCTCGGCCTGCGACAAGGCGAGGATCCGGTTGCAGGCGCCGCGGAACTTGAACGAGCCACTGCGCTGCAGGTTCTCGGCCTTGAGGAAGACGCGCCCGCCGGCCAGCGCATCCAGCTCGGCCGAGCGCAGCAAGGGCGTCTTGACCACGTGCCCATGGATCCGGGCGGCCGCGCGCTGGATCGCTTCCAGGTCGGGCTGGCTCCCGCTGCCGGCAGGAGCCGCCGCTGCGGATGCCGCGGTACAGGGCGAGACACCGGAACCTGCGCCCGCCGAAGCCAGCAATCCGTCGGCCGCCATCACCGCTCCACCGCCGTCACACCAGCCGTATGCGCCACAGCCGAACCCGGCAGCACCGCCGGCACCAGCAGCCGCTGCGCCTGCTGCAGCGCGTCCTCGTAGCGTGCGCGCTCCTGCGCGATCTGCTCGGCGCTCCAGCGCCAGAATCCATGGCCGCTCTTGGTGCCGTAGCGCCCCGCCGCCACCTTCTCGCGCAGCGTGCGGCTGGGCGCCGCGTCATTGCAAAGGCTGGGATAGATCGACGAGGCCGCGGCGAACTGGGTGTCCAGCCCGGCGAACTCCTTCTGCAGGATGGGACCGGCGGCGACGTAGCGGAAGCCGAAACCGAAGCGCACGGCCGCGTCCACGTCCTCCGGCGAAGCCAGGCCTTCGTCGATCACGGAGAAGGCCTCGCGCATCAGCGCGTGCTGGATGCGGTTGGCGAGAAAGCCCGGCACGTCCCGGTTCACGCGAACGGGGATGCGCCCCACCGCGGCAAAGATCTCCAGCAGCCTGTCCACTGCCGCGTCGTCCGTGAAAGCCCCTTTGGCAACCTCCACCAGCGGCACCAGGTGCGCCGGCAGGAAGAAGTGTGCATTGGCCATGCGTGAGGCCGTGCGGCAACCCGTGGCGATGTCGGTGATGCGCAGCCCGCTGCTGTTCGAGCCGATGGGCACGCCTGCAGGAACCAGCGCATCGAGCTGCTCGAATACCTGGCGCTTGACCTCCAGCTTCTCGGTGACCGTCTCGATGACCGCGTCCACGCCGTTCCAGTCCACGTCGCGCAGGCCATGGCGCAAGTACAGCAGTCCGAACCGGGGCGCCCCGCCCATCTGCGTGACCGACTGCGCGACGTGGCGCGCGACCGCATCCCAGGTGTCGCTCTCCGGCGCCACCAGCTGCGTGGCCCATCCGGCGTTCACGAAGATGGCTGCGATGTCCCTTCCCATGATGCCGCTGCCCACGACAACCGCTGATCTGCACTCCATACTTGGCTCCTTGCCTCGGTGATATACCTACGGGACGAACCAGATGGATAAAAATCCATCTGATTCATTTAATTGATGGTTAAGTGTATGTAGACCATATGGAAAATGCAAGACAAGATTCCTAAGAAATTTGCGTCGTGGCCGCAGGCTGTCCGTGCCCAGGGGGGATCGCTCTACAAGGCCATCGTCAAGGTCATCGAGACCGAGGTCCGCGAGGGCAGGCTCAAGCCAGGCGAGCAGTTGCCCTCGCAGCGCAGCCTTGCAGACCTGTTGGAGATCGACTTCACGACCGTGGGCGCGGCCTACAAGCACGCCAGGGAGCAAGGGCTTCTGCAGTCGCACAAGGGCGCGGGCACTTTCGTCTCCGGAGAGCGCCCCGGCGCGCAGGCCGGCAACGGGGCCGCCGACGATCCGGCTCCGGCCAAGGACGCCCCCATCGACCTCAGCACCAGCTGGCCGCCCAACCTGGACATCGCCGCGATGCTGGCCGACGAGGTGCGCCAGGTGACCCACGCGCGCAGCTTCGACTTCCTCGCGCGGCGCTCGGGCGGCATCCCGACGCTGGACCGCACGAGCGGCCAGGCCTGGCTGCAGCCGCGCTTCGACATGCCGCTGGAAGGCCGCGTCGCCATGGCTGCGGGAACCCGCAACGCGCTGATCGCCCTGCTCGCACGCGTGGTCGGCTCTGGCGGCAAGCTGCTGGTCGAATCCATGTGCTGGCCCACCGTGCGCACGCTTGCCGCGGTGCTGAACATCGAGCTGGTGCCGGTGGCCCTGGACGCCGAGGGCATCGAGCCCGGCGCACTGGACACGGCAGCGAAGGCTTCAGGCGCGAAGGCCTTGTACTGCGTGCCATCCCTGCAGAACCCGACCGGCGCGGTCATGGGCCTGGAGCGCCGGCAGGCCCTGATCGTGGTCGCGCGCCGCCATGGCATCACCCTCATCGAGGACGACGCCTACGGCGAGCTGCAGAGCGCGCCTCCCCCGCTGTTGGGTAGCCTGGCGCCGGACATCACCTACTCGCTCTTCGGTCTGGCCAAGCTGGTCGCACCCAGCCTGCGTGTCTGCTATGTGGTGGCGCCCGATGCGCCGGCCAGCGAACGGCTGGTCGAGATGCTGCGCGCCACCATGCAGTCTGCGCCGCCGCTGGAAGCCGCGCTCGCAACCCACTTGATCCGCAACAACATGCTCGGCACTCTGATCGAGCGGGTCCGCAACGAAGCCGCGACGCGCCAGAAGATGGCCCACGAGGCCTTACGCCCACATGGCCTGACCGGCTCCGTGGAAGGCCTGTTCTGCTGGCTGCCGCTGCCCAGGTCCTGGGACGCGTCGGAGTTCGCGACGCGGCTGCGCCGCGAGGGTGTGCTGGTGGCGCCCGCCAAATCGTTCTCCATCGCGCCGGCAACAGCGCCCAACGCGGTCCGCATCGCCACCGGCGCCGTTCCCACCACCGAGGCGCTCGCGCAGGCCCTGCAGTGCATCGCCACCCTGCTGCCCCAGAACCCGTCCCTGCTCAGCGCCATCGACTGAACGGCGTGCACACCCCTAGGCCGCCTGCGCAACACAGGCCGGCCCGGCACGCATAGGCGGCCGCGCGCAGCCTGCGACAGACCACGGATGTCCCACTGTGAGAACGGCCGACCCGTCAAGCTCATACAAATCAGATGTGGCTCCGAGGGGGAGGGCCACCTAAGCTGGCTCGCCGATTCCACCCAGCCGAGGACCGCAGCATGCCAACGCCCGCATCCCACACACCCGTTCCGGATCTCCACCCATCTGCTGGCGCCACGGTCTGGTACGAAGATGCGCGCTCGACCAACCTGCAGGTGATGCAGGTCGTGCGGCTGGGCCTGGAGCGTGACCTGCCCGGAACCTGCCTGCGTTTCGGCCTTGATGCCGACCTGGGGCGCCAGCTGCTTGCGCTGACACCGGCCGAGCTCTCCGCACGGGTAGCCTCGATCGGGAACCGATCGCTGTTCGTGCCCCGCCAGGACTTCCTGGACCTGCTGCAAGCACCCGACGCGCTGCGCGCAACCCTGGCGGTTGCCCGACGTGCCGTGCCGTCCAATGACATGCCGAATTGAGGCCGCGGCACAGCGATGACATGCCGTGCCAGCCGACGCATCCGCGCGCTCTCCCTTGCCCTTCAATGCGCGGTCCTCGGAGCGCGCGTCAAGACCATCCACACGCTCACGGGCGTGCGCCCCGGCGAACTCCTGCAACTGCTGTTCAATGACGAGCGGCAGCCGCCACGCGGCCGGACACCGGATGCCCGGGACTGGCTTCCTACCGCTTCACTCGTCGAGCGGGTCGAGGCGTCCCTGCTGGCCTCCACGTTCGACGCCTTGCGCAACGAGGGCTTCTGCATCACGGAGTGCTTGCTCGTCGCATACCGCCAGTACCGCGCGCTCTATGGTGAACGTTGCCACATCGGCTTCGATCGGGCCTTCGACCTGGTCTCCCACGTCACGGGCCTTTGGACGGCCGACACGGCAAGCATTGCCCTGCTGAACTGCAGCAGCTGCGGCTGCAGGTTTCT
>DATKFT010001014.1:0-3673 GCA_035544335.1 Pseudorhodoferax sp. | reverse complement strand
GGAGACGCTGCTGGAGTCCGAGCTGTTCGGCTACAAGCGCGGCGCGTTCACGGGCGCCTACGAGGACCGGCCCGGCCTGTTCCAGCGCGGCCACGGGGGCACGCTGTTCCTCGACGAGATCGGCGAGACCTCGCCGGCCTTTCAGGTGCGGCTGCTGCGCGTGCTGCAGGAGGGCGAGGTGCGCCCGGTCGGCGCGCCGCGGCCCGTGCCCGTGAACGTGCGCGTCGTCGCGGCCACGCACCGCGATTTGGAACAGCGCGTGCGCGAAGGCCTGTTCCGCGAGGACCTGTACTACCGCCTGGCCGGCATCACGCTGACCGTGCCGCCGTTGCGCGAGCGCAGCGGCGACATCGTGCCGATCGCGCAGCGCCTCGTGCGCGAGGTCGGTGCCGAACTGGGCTGCGCGGGCGCCGGCCTCAGCGAGGAGGCGCTGGCCTGCCTCGTGGCCTACCCCTGGCCCGGCAATGTGCGCGAACTGCGCAACGAGATCGCGCGCGCGCTCGCGCTGTCCGACGACGGCCTGCTGGCGGCCGGCGCGTTCTCCTCGCGCGTGCTGCAGGGCCAGACCGGGCGCGCCGCGGCCGCCGCCGCGCTGCCCCAGAGCGGCACGCTGGCCGAGCGCCTGGCCGCGATCGAGGCCATGGTGCTGCGCGAGACCCTGCTGCGCCACCGCTGGAACAAGACGCGCGCGGCCAAGGAGCTGGGCCTGTCGCGCGTGGGCCTGCGTGCCAAGATGCTGCGCTTCGGACTGGAAGGCTAGGGAATGGCCCACCCCCAGTCTTCGCGCTGCGCGCTCCGCCAACCCCCTGCGAGGGGGCGCCGCCAGCGGCCTGGCAGAGCCAGTTCCGCGGCGGCCGCTGGCACGGCCTGCTGCGCGGCCATGCGTCCCGCTGCGGGCGACGCCCGCCGGATCCATGGAGGACAGACATGATGGCGAACGACGCGTTGACCGTGCTGTGGCTGCAGTCGGGTGGCTGCGGCGGCTGCAGCATGTCGCTGCTGTGCGCCGACACGGGCGACTTCCATGGCGAGCTGCGCGATGCGGGCATCGATCTGCTCTGGCATCCCACGCTGTCGCTCGCGAGCGGCCACGAGCTGACCGCGCTGCTCGCGCGCATCCTGGACGGCACGCAGCCGCTGGACGCGCTGTGCATCGAGGGCGCGCTGCTGCGCGGGCCGAACGGCACGGGCCGCTTCCACATGATGGCCGGCACCGGCCTGCCCATGGTGGACTGGGTGCGCCGGCTCGCGGCCTGCGCGCAGCACGTGGTGGCCGTGGGCAGCTGCGCGGCCTGGGGCGGCGTGACCGCGGGCGGCGACAACCCCACCGACGCCTGCGGCCTGCAGTTCGAGGACGAGCGGCCCGGCGGCCTGCTGGGCGCGGGCTTTCGCGGCCGGGCCGGGCTGCCGGTCATCAACATCGCGGGCTGCCCCACGCACCCGGGCTGGGTGCTGGAAAGCCTCATGGCGCTGGCCGACGGCTCGCTGGACGCCGCGGCGCTCGACAGCCTGCAGCGGCCGCGCTTCTACGCCGACCAGCTCGTGCACCACGGCTGCACGCGCAACGAGTTCTACGAATTCAAGGCCAGCGCCGAGAAGCCCTCGGACCTGGGCTGCATGATGGAGCACATGGGCTGCAAGGGCACGCAGGTGCACGCCGACTGCAACCAGCGGCTGTGGAACGGCGAGGGCTCGTGCACGCGCGGCGGCTATGCCTGCATCGCCTGCACCGAGCCCGGCTTCCAGGAGCCCGGCCATGCCTTCCACGAGACGCCCAAGCTGGCCGGCATCCCGATCGGCCTGCCCACCGACATGCCCAAGGCCTGGTTCGTCGCGCTGGCCTCGCTGTCCAAGTCGGCCACGCCGGCCCGCGTGAAGCGCAATGCCGTGGCCGACCATGTGGTCGTGCCGCCGGCCGTGCGCAAGACCGGGCGCAGGTGATGTCGCGCCTGCTCGTCGGCCCGTTCAACCGTGTGGAGGGCGACCTGGAGGTCGCGCTCGATGTCGAGGGCGACCGTGTGCGCGCGGCGCACGTGAACGCCACGATGTACCGCGGCTTCGAGCAGATCCTCGCCGGCAAGTCGCCGCACGACGCGCTGGTCTACGTGCCGCGCATCTGCGGCATCTGCTCGGTCTCGCAGTCGGTGGCCGCCGCGCGCGCGCTGGCCGACCTGGCCGGCGTGGTGCCCACGCCCGACGGCCAGCACCTCGTCAACCTCGTGCAGGCCACCGAGAACCTGGCCGACCACCTCGCGCACTTCTACCTGTTCTTCATGCCCGACTTCGTGCGGCCGGTCTATGCCGACCGGCCCTGGCATGCCGAGGCGCTGCGCCGCTTCGATCCGCAGCAGGGCCAGCAGACGCGCCAGGCCATCGCGGCACGCCAGCGCTGGTTCATGCTGCTCGGAACGCTGGCCGGCAAGTGGCCGCACACGCAGGGCATCGAGCCGGGTGGCAGCACGCGCGCGGTCGGCGCGGCCGAGCGTGTGCGGCTGCTCGCGCGCGTGCGCGAATTCCGGCGCTTCCTCGAGCAGCAGCTGTTCGCGGCGCCGCTCGAGCGCATGGCCGAGCTCGGCAGCGAGGACGCGCTGTGGGCCTGGGTGGACGAGGCGCCGGACCAGGGCGACCTGCGGCTGTTCCTGGCCTGCGTGCGCGACCTGGGCCTGCAGTCGCTGGGACCGGGGCCGGGCCGCACGCTGAGCTATGGCGCCTACCCTCAGCCCGGCGGCGGCCATGCGCTGGCGGCCGGTGTCTGGGAGGCGGGCCGGCTGCGCGTGCCCGACACGCAGGCCATCACCGAGGACGCCGCGCACGCCTGGCTCGACGACGCGGGCGGGCCGCTGCACCCGCTGGCCGGGCGCACGCGGCCGCTGGCCGACAAGCCGCAGGGCTACAGCTGGAACAAGGCGCCGCGGCTGGCGGGCCAGGTCGTGGAGACGGGCGCGATCGCGCGCCAGCTGGCCAGCGGCCAGCCGCTCGTGGCCGACGCCGTGGCGCGCCACGGCTGCACGGTGTTCACGCGCGTGCTGGCGCGCGCGCTGGAGCTTGCGCGCGTGCCGCCCATGATGGAGGCCTGGCTGCAGGCGCTGGAGATCGGCGCGCCCAGCTGCGTGCAGACGCGGCTGCCCGACGAGGGCCAGGGCATGGGCTTGTCGGAAGCTGCGCGCGGCGCGCTGGGCCACTGGATCGTGGTGCGCGGAGGCCGCATCGCGAACTACCAGATCGTCGCGCCGACCAGCTGGAATTTCTCACCGCGCGATGCGGCGGGCACGCCGGGGGCGCTGGAGCAGGCGCTGGAAGGCGCGCCCGTGCGCCCCGGCGAACAGACGCCCGTGGCCGTGCAGCACATCGTGCGCTCGTTCGACCCGTGCATGGTCTGCACGGTGCACTGAAGCTTCAGCGGCGCTGCTGGCCGAAGGCCTCGAGCATGCCGAACAGGCCTTCGTTGCTGCCGGCCTCGCCGGGCTCGGGCAGCTTGCCTTGCGGCGTCATCTGGTCGACCAGGCCGGGCAGGATCTGCGACAGCTCGTTCGCGAAGGCGCCGCCGCCCATGCCCAGCTGCGCGCCGAGTTCGGACAGGCGGTCCTGGCCGAAGACCTGGCCGAGCTGCTCGCCCGAGACCTGGCGGTTCTGGCCCGTGCCGATCCACGAGCCCAGCACATCGCCGAGCCCG
>DATKFT010001013.1:0-2684 GCA_035544335.1 Pseudorhodoferax sp. | reverse complement strand
AGCCGAGCCGGCTCGCGACGGCCAGCCCATGGTCGCGGGCCTCGTCGCGCACCGTGTGCGGCAGGTTGAAGGCGCGCGAGACGGTGGCCACCGAGACCCCGGCGGCCCGGGCCACGTCCATGACGCGCGGGCGCCGCGGTTTGCTCTCCAAGTCGGTTTCTCCGGCAGCGGTTGAGGGATCGGGGCCGATTATGTAATCAATTACAGCGCCGGTCCCCGGGCCGTACCCGCAGCCGCCGCGGGGTCTGGGAAGCCGCCGGCCGCAGGGCCCGTGCAGGCCGCGGCCGGCGCGCGGACTTCCGTCGGTTCCGACGATGGCCGCACGCTGCCGCGCTGGCCATACTCGCGGGCCAAGGAGAGCCCCATGTACCTGACCCAGCCCCTGCACAAAGCCCTGCAGGAACGCCCCCAGGCCACCGTCCTGGTGTGCGGCCAACGCCGCAGCGATTTCGCCACCTTTGTGGACCGCGTGGCGCGGCTGGCCGGTGTGCTGCGCACGCTGGGCCTGGCCAGCGGCGACCGCGTGGGCATGCTCGGCCTGAACTCGGACCGCTATGTGGAGTACCTCTACGCGGTCTGGTGGGCCGGCGGCGTGATCAACCCCGTGAACGTGCGCTGGAGCCCGCGCGAGGTGGCCTATTCGCTGGACGACTGCGACACGCGCATGCTGCTGGCCGACGCGCACTTCAGCGACACCGCGCGCGCGCAGCGCGGCCTGTCGCGCTCGCTGCAGACGCTGCTGCACTTCGGCGACGGCCCCGCGCCCGAGGGCATGCTGGACGCCGAGGCCCTGATGGCGCAGACCGCGCCCGTGGCCGACGCGCGCCGCGGCGGCGACGCACTCGCGGCCGTGATGTACACGGGCGGCACGACGGGCCTGCCCAAGGGCGTGATGCTCTCGCACGGCAACCTGTACGCGAGCCAGCTGTCGACCAACATGGCGGCCGCGCGGCCCGACGAATCGGTCGGACTGAACATGGCGCCCATGTTCCATGTGGGCGGCGCCGGGCTCACCTTGCAGCTCATGATGCGGCTGTGCAAGCAGGTCATCATCCCGGCCTTCGACGAACTGGCCGTGCTGCAGGCGCTCGCGCAGGAGCGCTGCACCGAGACCTTCATGGTGCCCACCATGCTCAAGCGGCTCATCGAGCACCCGCGCTTCGCCGAGTTCGACAGCAGCAGCCTGCAGCTCGTGCTGTACGGCGCCGCGTCCATCGACGACGCGCTGCTGCTGCAGGCGCTGGACAGGCTGCCGCGCGCGCAGTTCTGCCAGCTCTACGGCATGACCGAGCTGTCGCCCGTCATCACGGCGCTGCCGGCCTGGTGCCATGCGCCCGAGCAGCCGGCCGCGCGCCGGCGCTCGGCCGGCCGGCCCGTGCCCATCGCCGAGGTGCGCATCGTCGACCGCGCGGGCCGGCCCGTGCCCAACGGCACCGTGGGCGAGATCGCCGCGCGCGGCCCCATGGTCATGCAGGGCTACTGGAACAAGCCCGAGCAGACCGCGGAGGTGCTGCGGGACGGCTGGATGCACACGGGCGACGGCGGCGTGATGGACGAAGACGGCTTCGTCTACGTGGTCGACCGGCTCAAGGACATGGTGGTCACGGGCGGCGAGAACGTCTACTCGGCCGAGGTCGAGAACGCGATCACGCAGCTGCCCCAGGTCTCGCTGTGCGCCGTGATCGGCGTGCCCGACGAGAAATGGGGCGAGCGCGTGCACGCCGTCGTGGTGCTGCGGCCGGGCCAGGCGCTGGCGGCCGAGCAGCTCATCGCGCACTGCAAGGGCCTGATCGCGGGCTACAAGTGCCCGCGCAGCGTGGAGTTCGTGGACGCCATCCCGCTGTCGCCGGCCGGCAAGCTGCTCAAGTACAAGCTGCGCGAGCAGCACTGGGCCGGCCGCGCGCGCCAGGTCGCATAGCGCGCCGCCTGCCCCGTCGCGCCTGCGTGCCGCAGCCATGGGCTGCGGCGCCACCGGTGGGTGCCAGGCCCGCGCGACAGGGCTCGCAAGCGCCCTCCAGCCCTTTTCGCAAGCCCTCTCGCGCGCGCCCCCGGCGCGCGCCGGCCCTGCGCCGCCACCTCATGGATAACCCCATGTGTCGCGCTCCAGCTCTTGTCTATATTTCTTGCATGCAAGATTTTTAGCAACTTGCATGCATTCAGGAGCTCCCATGCGCTTTCTCCGTTCGCTCTTCGGCCAGGTCGTGCTCGCGCTGCTGCTCGGCGCCACCCTGGGCCTGCTGGTTCCCGACTTCGCGGTCAAGCTCAAGCCGCTGGGCGACGGCTTCATCAAGCTGATCAAGATGATCATCCCGGTGCTGGTCTTCTGCGTGGTGGTGCACGGCATCGCCGGCGCGGGCGACTTAAAGCGCGTGGGGCGCGTCGGCGTCAAGGCGCTGATCTACTTCGAGGTGCTGACCACGCTGGCCCTGGTGCTGGGCCTGGCACTGGGCTACTGGTTCGAGCCCGGCGTGGGCATGAACGTGGACCCCAAGGCGCTGGATCCGGCCGCCATGGCGGCCTACGCGAGCAACGCCGACAAGCTGACCAGCGGCGGCACGGTGGACTTCCTCATGAAGCTGATCCCGACCACCGTGGTCAACGCCTTCGCCACGGGCGACGTGCTGCAGGTGCTGCTGTTCGCGGTGCTGTTCGGCTGCGCGCTGGCCCTGCTGGGCGACGTGGGC
>DATKFT010001012.1:0-2881 GCA_035544335.1 Pseudorhodoferax sp. | reverse complement strand
GCCCATGTGCAGCTGCAGGCCGAGCAGCGCAGGATCGAGCTGCGCGTGTTCGGCTACCGGCTGGCGCTGACCCTGCCGCTGCTGGTCATCGCCGGCTGGCTGTTCGTGAAGAAGCGCAAGAGCACCTACTGGCCCTTCGTCTGGGGCTTCATCTTCTTCGCGCTGTTCGCCTTCTTCGTGGAGCTGGTGCCCTACCTGCCCAGCTACGGCGGCTATGTGCGCTACATCGTCGGCATCGCGCTGACCGTGCTGGCCGGCCGCTACGCCATCGTCGCGCTGAACCGTTATCTCGCGCGCCAGAAGCTGGCCGAGGATCAGCCCGACGTCGTGCGCCGCAGCGAGCTCAGCTACGACGTGGCGTTGACGCGGCTCGCCAAGGGCGTGTGCCCGGGCTGCGAGCGCGGGGTGGATCTGAAAGACCCGGCGATCGATTTCTGCCCCCACTGCGGCATCGGCCTGTTCGACCATTGCCGTACGTGCGATCTGCGCAAGAGTGCGTTCTCGCGCTTTTGCCATGGTTGCGGCACCGCTACAGCGGCCGGCTCCGCAGGGCCCCAGAGCCAGCCCCCTTCCGCACCAGGCGCGACATCTTGAGGCGCACGCCATGGCGCAGGTCGCGTGCGCGCACCGTCTCGGCCCGGCGACCTGGTCGCATCGTTCATGGCAGCTTGGCTGCCAAGCACCGAACCACGGTCAGCGTATGCAATATCTGTCGGAATCGGCAGTCTTGCACACGCCTGTCGGCCTTTCGGGTGATTTGGTGTCGTAGACCGTGATAGAAGCACCACCTGCGTCGCATGTCGCGCGCAGCGGTCCGCAGTCCAACCCCGCAGGAGCATGTCCCATGAGTTTTTTCGGCAAGATTTTTTCCAAGATTTTTCCCTCTGCCAACGCTGCTGAAGTGGTCGCTGCGCCGCCTGCGGCCACCGCATCCGCTGCACCTGCTGCGCCTGCTGCTCCAGCGCCGCCGCCATCCATCCCGTTGGGCGACGTGACGCCCATCCTGGATGCGATGCCTGGTGCGGCCGCGCTGAATTGGCGGACTTCCATCGTCGACCTGCTCAAGTTGCTGGGCCTGGACAGCAGCCTGGCGGCACGCAAGGAACTGGCCAACGAACTGATCTACACCGGCAGCGATGAGCCCGGTTCGGCTGGCTGGAATCTCTGGCTGCACCGCCAGGTGATGACGCGCATCGCAGCGAATGGCGGCACCGTGCCGGCCGAACTGCGGGACTGAACGGCTCAGGGCTTGAGAGGTCGTTGGTTGGGCTCACGACGCGGTGCCCGGAGCGCTGGGTGAGGCGCGTCGCGCAGCACACATCGAGATAGGGGCAGGCGGCGCAATGCCGCACGGCGTCTTCGGGTGCCACGGCCCGCAGGGCAAGACCCCGCGCCGCCGCTGGTACGCGAAACGGCGCTGTGAGCTCGAGCGACTGCCTCTCAGGCGCCCAGGCCGCTTCAGCGCCGTGGTGGCGCTGGCGTCTCGGCCTGGATGCTGAGCACCCATTCGCGCCAGATCGCCACGAGCAGCGCCATCAGCACGGGGCCGACGAACAGGCCCACGAAGCCCATGGTCTTGACGCCGCCGACCAGGCCGAAGAAGGTCGGCAGGAAGGGCAGCTTGACCGGACCGCCCACGAGGTGCGGACGCAGTGTCTTGTCGACGATGAACAGCTCGATCGAGCCCCACAGGAACAGGCCCACGCCGGCCGCGAAGTGCCCACCGCCCACGAGGTACAGCGAGACCAGCGTGAACGACAGCGGTGCGCCACCCGGTATCAGCGCCATGAAGCCCGTGACCACGCCCAGCAGCACGGGCGAGGGCACGCCCGCGATCCAGTAGGCCACGCCCAGCACCAGGCCCTCGCCCAGCGCGATCAGGCCCATGCCCGTGACCGTGGAACTGACCGTGGCCGGTACCACGCGCGGGAAGCGCTGCCAGCGCTCGGGCAGCGTGCGCTCGCCGACCACGTCGAGCTGGGCCGCGAAGCGCGCTCCGTCCTTGGAGATGAAGAACAGCGTGATCAGCATGAACAGCAGCGTGAGCTCGAGCTGCAGCACATTGCCCGTGGTGGCCAGGGCCAGCCGGTAGATGTTGCCGATGTGCTGGCCGCTCAGCAGCTCCACCCACTCGCCGAGCGCGCCGCGCGCACCCAGGTGCTCGACCCACCACTGCGCCATGCGCTCGCCGACCAGCGGGAATTCCTGCACCCAGCGCGGCACGGGCGCGCCCAGGCGGTTGGCCTCGAACAGCCAGCGGATGAAGGTGCTGGCCTCCTGCAGCGCGTAGTGCAGTGCCAGCGACAGCGGCACCACGAGCCCGACCACGACCAGCAAGGTGGCCAGGCTGGCCGCCAGCGTGGTGCGCCCGCCGCAGCGTTGCACCAGCCACGCGTACAGCGGCCAGCTGGCGAAGCCGATGATCAGCGCGGCCAGCACCGGCACCAGGAAGCCGCGGAAGAAGTAGACGCCGGCGGCCAGCACCAGCAGCAGCAGCACGCGGGCGATCAGAGGGGCTTGCAGGACCGGGGGCATGGGCAGGTGCTTGTGGGAGCGGTGCGCCCGGTCAGCGCACACGGTCACAAAGGGGTTGTGAAGCGCAAAAGTATAGACACCGGGCGTGGCGCAAGCCCGGTGCCCCTGCATGGGCGACGGCCTTGGGCCTGCGCCTGCGGGCGGCCACGGCCCCGGAGAGGCCGTGAACACGCTCAGGGTTCAGACGCCGCGCGCGCGGTCCCGCGCGAACTGCGCGCGGAACGCGGTGAACGTGCCCGCGTCCAGCGCCGCCCGGATCTCGGTCATCAGGTTCAGGTAGTAGTGCAGGTTGTGGATGGTGGTCAGCATCGGCCCCAGCATCCCGCCGCAGCGGTCCAGGTGGTGC
>DATKFT010001011.1:0-3462 GCA_035544335.1 Pseudorhodoferax sp. | reverse complement strand
GCTGCGGATGCTTTCCAGCCGCTGCTGCCACCAGCGCTTCTCGGTCTGCACCGTGGTGTGCATGTACTCCACGCCGATCGTGCCGCAGTAGGTCTCGCGCAGCGCGTTCGTCAGGTCGCGCAGCGACATGGTTTCGCCCGGGAAGAACGTGTTGCTGGTGTTGAACACGATTTCCTGGTCGGCGTCGGAGAAGCCGTAGAACGACAGTTCCAGCTCGGGAATGTCGTCGCGCACATCGCGCTTGAGCGGGTCCAGGTCGGCCCAGCGTGCACCCACGTTGCGGTAGGCGGCGATCAGCTGCTGCACGGCCGTGCGCTTGCGGCCCATCTCGGAGTCGGCGCCGCTGGCCACCACGACGGTGGTCTGGCCCTGCTTGGCACGCTCGGCGAACGCATTGACGACCGGCAGATGCGGCACATCGCGCATGTTGCTGCCGTCGACGGCTGGCACGTTCTGCAGCGCGTCGAAGTACTCGCGCCAGTTGTCTGGCACGCTGCCCGGGTTGGCGAGGTAGTTCTCGTAGAGCTCTTCGACGTAGGGCGCGTTGCCCCCGAAGAGATAGGTATTGTTCTGGTACGTCGAGTAGATCGACGGTGGCGTAGCACTCATTGCGCTGACCTCCGCTCCCCTCTGGGGAACATTAGCTGGTGTGAATCAACCTTCCGCGACACGGCTGAACCGGTTGGCGGATGCGACTGTGGCTGGGAAGGGCCTAAGTTCGTCGGGGATTATCACACCGAACGCGGTGCACCGCCTGGCTGGCCTGCGGTGTGGCATCGATCGCACGCGTTGTGGGGACATCCCGCGGATGGACGGTCAGGTGATGACCGCCTCGTCGCTGCGCTGCGCGCCGCGGTTGTCCACCCAGCGCAGCTGCAGCTTGTCGCCCGGCTTGCCGCCCTGGAAGCTGAACTGCAGGAAGGGGTTCTTGGACACGGCCGGGCCCCATTGGGCGCTCAGCACCACGCGGCCTTCGTGCAGCGCGGTCAGGCTCTGGATGAACCAGGCCGCGATGGTCTTGCCGGCCGCGTCGCGGCGCTGCCCGCTTTCCATCTCGTGGCTCAGCAGCGCGCGGACCTGGGTCCTGCCGCCCTGGGCCTGGGCCCGGATGCGCATGGGTTCGCTCATGGACTGTGTTCCTTTCAGCCGCCGCAGCCGCCCAGCGTGACCTGGACCTCGCGCACCGCATAGAAGAAGCGGTCGCCGGCCTTGGCCAGCGCGTAGACCCTGGACGACTGGTTCATCTTGACGTTGGTGGCCACGCTGGCCTCGGTGCCCGCGGGGATGTCGAACAGCGCGGCCAGCGCATTGGGGTTCTTGTCGACGAGCAGCGCGACCTGGGTCGTGCCCGGCAGCTGGCTTTGCACGCCGATGCGCACCACCGCGCCGTTCTCGGCGATCTCGGGCGCCTGCAGCAGCACCTCGCGGCTTTCGGTCGCCGGGCCGCCGCCCAGGGCCTTCACGACGTCGGCCAGGGAATGGGCTTCGAAGGCCGCGCGGTTCCAGCCCGGCGCGTCGGCCGCGGCCGCCGCCACGGGCAGCGCGCCACCCCCTGCGGCCAGGCCCAGCGCCGCGAGTTCGGCGCCCTTGTGCATGAATTCACGTCGTTCCATCGCTGCATCCTCGTCGAGGGCCCGCATTCTAGTGAGCGGGGCCCGGGGAGCGCGGTCATGGGCCCACGGCATGGCGGGCCGTTGCCATGGTGGTGCTCGCTGTCGGCCCCAGGCGGTGTCTGGCGACTTCAGCCCGCGTCCGGCGGCGCGCCCCAGCCGCCCCGCCCGGCGTCTCGACGACGACGGCCTCCCCTGCCCCCACGCTGACGAGGTCTTGGACGCCTGCACGCGCGCGGGGGCCTGCAGCGGCCAGACGAGGTTGCGGCCCGGCGCGCCGCCGCGCAGGCCATAGGGCGCGTGGCGCCGCCGGTCCCGATGAGAACGACACCCTGGCCTCGTGGTCGATCACGCGCAGCGTGCGCACCAGACCCTCGCCGCCCGCGCTGACCAGGTTCATCGTGCGCTGGCTCGCGGCCGGGATGCGTACGGACGCCAGTTCGGCGAACGCACGCAGCACGGTGTTGGCCGCGCGCTGGGGCGTCTCGGTGTCGCCCGCGCACACGGCGGCCGGGTGCTGCGCGTTCGGAAAGCTGCCCGCCGGGATCGCGATGCGCACGGGTCGGGAGGTCCCGGCATTGACCGGCAGGCTGGGATCGGCTCATGCCGAGGCTGCGGGCGTGGCGCCACGCGTCCCGGCCAGCGGCCAGCGGTCCTCTTCGGCGGGCGCGCCGAAGCGCGCAAGCCCGAAGGCCGACAGGTCGATCGCGCTGGCGCCCTGCACCACCCATTGCGCGGCGGCCTCGCCGATCGCGGCCGAATGCTTGAAGCCATGGCCGGAACAGGGCGAGACCACGAGCACGCGGTCGGCCTCCGGATGGCGGTCGATCAGGAAGGCCGAGTCCGGCGTCGCGGTGTACAGGCAGCTCACGGCGCGCTGCACGCGTGGCGTGACACCGGCCAGCCGCCCGGCCAGGTGCGCGGCATGCATGGCGGCGGACTCGCTCGCGCGCACGCCCGCGGCGGGGTCGTAGTGTTCGGGGACGATGCGCGCGTCGTACTGCTCATCGGCCACCTTCAGCGCGCTGGCCCCACCGACCAGCGGGAAACCGTAGAAGAAGTCCGCCGCGTTCTCGCCATGCGGCCAGATGTAGGTCGGCGAGCGGCGCCAGTCGCCGGCCTGCGCGGGCTCGACCTCGAACCAGTGCAGCATCTGCCGCTCGGCCTGCAGCAAGCGGTCGAAGGGTGGGCCCAGCAGCGCGGCGGCGCCCGCGCCGGCCGAGACGATGAGCTGCGCAGCCTGGAGCACGCCGGCCGACGTGACGATGCGCACATGGTCGCCCTGCTGCGTCAGCGACAGCACCGCGGTGTCCAGGTGCAGCTGCGCGCCGAGGCGCTCGGCCTGCGCGAGCTGCACGGCCACGCAGCGCTCGGGCAGCAGGTAGCCGCCGCCGGGCTCGAAGTAGGCCTGCTCGTGGCCTCGCACCAGGAACTGCGGAAAGCGCGCACGGATCTGCGCCGCATCCAGCAGTTCGTGTGCGATGCCGAAACGGCGCGCCGCGGCCACCGTCTGCTGCAAAAAGCCCGTGCGCGCTGGGCGCTGCACGGCGTCCTCGGGGTCGGAGAGGATCAGGCAGCCGACGTCGAAGTACAGCCGCTCGCCCGACGCCGCCTCGAGTTCGCGCCAGATCGCATTGGCGCGCAGCACCAGCGGCACATAGGCCTGGCCTTCGCCGATCGCCTGGCGCGTGATGCGCGTCTCGCCATGCGTGGAGCCGAACGCGTGCGGCGGCCGGTGCCGGTCGATGCCGACGACGGAACAGCCCTGGCGGGCCAGCTGGAACAGGGCTGCGCTGCCCATCGCGCCCAGCCCGAGGACCGCGACATCGAATCGAGAGAAAGACAAGAGACT
>DATKFT010001010.1:0-6605 GCA_035544335.1 Pseudorhodoferax sp. | reverse complement strand
GATCGTCTGGAAGAAGGCACGAATCAGCTTGCCCGGGCGCAAACCGCTTCTTCGCGCACACGAAACCCTGTTAGGACGCGGAACGACTGATGGCGCCCGCGCTTGCCATCCTGGTCTTCCACGCTGCGTACTTCTCCGGCAGGCACACAGCGCAGGGTCTGTATCCTGCAGCGATGGCCGTTGCTTCATCCGCAAAGAACACCCGATGCAGAACGTAGCCGCTGCGGGCGAGCGCTTGCGCCGCGGCGCGGCAGGTCAGCAAGCCGTACAGCTTCCCTTTGCGGTGCCCGCCCAACGTTCCCGGGGCCTCGCTCTCGTAGGGCTGGCCAGTCCGCCCCAGCAATGTCCACGTCCGCTTGTCAGACACGCCGAGCGGCCGGCCTTGCATCGTGGAAAAGAAGCTCCAGGCCGACGCGCCGCCCGCTGTGCACTTGGCTGATGGCGTGCTTGAGATTTACCCTGTAGGGGCCCTTTGTGCCTGCGTGAGGGCGTTGATTGACAGCGATGACAGCAACGTCTCCCCTGCGCAGGGGGAGAACGATGGGCCGTGATTGCATGCGGGGACGCTGCTCGGTCATCACGAACGCGCCGCCGGAAAAGTCCTCGCCAGGCTCGCTCAACAGCGCCACCATCTGTAGCGGAAATTCTTGCACGCCGTCACTGCACTGATGCAAGGCTTGGTAGTCACCTGTCCGAAGTACGCTGAAATGCGACCTCGACTCCAGCGGGACCGCCTGGCGGTTCCGATCCAGCAAGGCGTTCAGCGTGGGAGGGTGGCGAAGGGGCTTGTCCAGGATCGCGTTCCAACGGTTGGCGACAGGCGCCAGGTGCTCGTAGAAGTTGGCTTGCAGAGCGGCGACACAAGGGGGCACATCCTGCGCAGCAAAGATCAGGTCGCCGTGGCCGAGATCTCTCGATGCCAGCGGCACGCAGTGCGCGGTGCTGGCACCATCGCACAGCGCGGTGAGCGCGTGGACCTGGGCATCGCTCAGGACACGGGGAACAACCGCGTAGCCCTCCACGTCAAGTTGTGCGCCGAGGCTTGCCCAATCGATGCCCGTGGCAATTTCTGCTTGCGTCATGGTTCGGCACGTCCGGTTCAAGATGCCTCGCGCCGCAGCAGCTCGCGTTTGCGATCGACGCCCCATCGGTAGCCGGACAGCTCGCCGGTGTTCCTGACCACGCGGTGGCATGGAATGGCCACCGCGATGTGGTTGGCTCCGCAGGCCTGCGCGACAGCGCGAACCGCCTTGGGTTGACCGATGCGCGCGGCCACCTGTGCGTAGCTGACGGTGGCGCCCGGCGGAATCTCGCGCAGCGCCTGCCAGACACGCTCCTGGAAGGCCGTGCCCTGGACATCCAGCGGCAGGTTCAGCCCGAGAGACGGCGCTTCAACGAAGCCGACGACCTGCGCCACCAGCTGCTCAAACGCTTCGTCGCCACCGATCAGCCGAGCCTTGGGAAACTGGTCCTGCAAGTCCCGCACGAGCTGGTCTGGATCGTCGCCCAACAAGATCGCGCAGATGCCGACCTGGCTTTGCGCGACCAGGATGGCGCCCAGCGCGGATTGGCCCACCGCAAAGCGAACTTCCATGTTGAGCCCGCCGGCCCGGTAGTCGCGCGCTCGCATGCCCAGCAGCTCGGACGACGTCGCGTAGAACCGGCTGTTCGAGTTGAAGCCGGCGCCGTAGATCGCGGCCGTGACCGAGTTGGCGTGGTCGCTCAGTTCCTCGCGCAGCTTGCGTCCGCGCAAGCCAGCGGCATATGCTTTCGGTGTCAAGCCAACTTCGGCTTTGAACACCCGGTGGAAATGGAAGGGGCTCATGCCGACCTCGCTGGCCATTTCATCCAGGTTGGGCAGTGTTTCCGACCGCTGGATCAACTGGCACGCCTTGGCGACCATGGCGGTCCGTTGCGCGGCCAAGGCGGTCTGATCGCCTGAAGCGCGCTGGCTCTTCCGATAGCCTGCTGCCTTGGCCGCTTGTTCCGTGTCGAAGAACTCGACGTTCTCCCGCTTGGGCAAGCGTGCCGAAGCACTGGGGCGGCAGAAAACGCCTGTCGTTCTCACGGCATAGACGAAATGTCCATCGGCTCGCGCATCACGTGCCTGGACGGCTTGCCAGCGCGCGTCCTCGCTCGCGTACGCCAGGTCGGTGGTCTCAGGGCGATGGGGGGTGGTGTTCATGGCTCGTCTCCGAATTGGATTCCAGTGTCTTTCGGACTTCAATCGCAAGCACTCCGCTTCTTGCGATTCAATTTTTCATGGCCGGCATCCGCCACATGTACCAGGCGGCCACCGTGCGGTCCGAGCAGCGGATGGGCTTTCCCCTTGAGGGGCATGACGCCATGGAATCGGAGCCGGTCTTCCCCGCCCCAGACCACCACATCACCGTGGTGCACGATGATCTTCTCCGGGGAGACCGTGCGTTGCAGCCCTCCGAACAGAAAACGGGCCGACATTCCGAGCGACACGGAGACGATGGGGGCATCGAAGTCGTGTTCGTTCCTGTCCTGGTGCAACGCCAGGCGGCTGCCGGGTTCGTAGCGATTCATCAGGCACGCATCGGGTACGAAGTCGGCGAAGCCGGATGCTTGAGCGGCCTTGTGCGCGAGGTGTTCGAACACCCCAGGCATGGCTGGCCAGGGATGTCCGGTGGCAGGATCGGCCGCCGTGTACCGGTAGCCTCTGCGGTCAGCCGTCCAGCCAAGAGCGCCGCAGTTCGTCAATGCAACCGACATGGTGAACCCGCCCGGAGTGAGCATCCGTCGAAAGGGCGCAGCCGCATCCACGGCCTCGATGCACGGCAGCAAGGAGGGGACGCAGGGAAGTGCGAACCCGCGCAGCACGAAGGCGCACCTGCCGATGGGCTCGACGCGGCGCGCGCGCAAGCCGCCGAGAGCTTCGAATGCGAACATGGTCTTAGCGCGCGTCGTGGAATATCAGCCCGACCGTGTGCCGGCGGCCGCTGTGCAAGCGGCTGACACCATGGCGCATGGCCAACCTGCGCATGCGCCCGCTGGGGCCTACAGCGGGCCGTTGGTTGACCGTGAACACCACCGCATCGCCCTGGCGCAGCGGCACCACATCGGCCCGCTGATGGCCAGGCCGGGTTTCTGTCATCACGAACTCGCCGCCTTCAAAGTCGATGCCGGGGCGAGACAGAAGAATCGCGACCTGCAGGGGAAAGACATGCTCGCCGTACAGGTCCTGATGCAGGCAGTTGTAGTCGCTCCGACCATAGGACAGGATCAGCGGAGTGGGCCGCTGCTGTCCGGCCCGATGGCAGCGCGCTAGAAACTCACCGTGCGAGTGGGGGTAGCGCACGTCGATGCCGAGCATCTCGTTCCACCGGTTGGCAATGGGTACCAGTGCTGGATACAGCAGCCCGCGCAGTTGCTGCAGCAGCTCGGGCAAGGGGTAGGCAAAGTACTTGTACTCGCCGCGGCCAAAGCCGTGCCGCGCCATCACGACCGTTGATCGGTAGATGTCCTGGCGCGCGTAGAGGTCGACGAGCTGCTTGCACTGTTCGCCTGTGAGCAGCTCGGGAAGCACGGCATTGCCGTTGGCATCCAGGGAGTGCGCGAGGCGCGTCCAATCCTGCGGGGAAAGCGCCTGGCCTGTCGGATCTCGGAGGGCTGCGCGGGCGTCTGCGGTCGCAGCCGAGCAGGGCGCATCGGCCAGGGCCAGCTCCGCTTGGGTGCTCGGCAAGGTCTTCGATCTTGCTGGGTGGGGCATGGCCGGCAGTCTAGAAACTCGACGCGGGAAAGGCACTCCGATCCTTGCGTTTGAATTTCGGCTTCACCAACCGGGGAAGGTCGCGATGAGCCGCAACCAGATCGAAAGACATCCTGCATCGCGCGAACGCCAGCGCATGGCGCTGGTCCGCTCACTGTCGTTCCAGCCCCGCGTTCTTCTGCTGGACGAGCCCACCGCCGCGTTGGACACCGCGTCGGCGCTTGCGGTGGAGCAGCTGCTGCGCGAGCGCATGCGCAGTCAGGGCCTGGCGGTTGCGATCGTGACCCATTCGCCCGAGCAGGCCGCACGCCTCGCGCACCGCGTGTTCGACGTGCGCAACGGCCAGGGGCATGCGCGGTGAGCGCCCTTGCCCTCAGTGCCCCGGACCTGGCCATTGGTGCCGCGTTGGTGGTCGCCAGCGCGGCTACCTCCATCGCCTTGCGACTGCAGGTGCACCGCCAGTTGCTATGGGCCGCTGCCCGCATGGTGGTGCAGCTGCTGCTGGTCGGACTCGTGCTGCGCGCGGTGTTCCGCGCCGATTCGCCCGGCGCCACCGTGCTGATCGCGCTGCTCATGGTCGGCGCTGCCGTGCGCGAGGTCGCGGTGCGTCCTGCGACGCGGCTGCGCGGCCTGCGCAACGTCCCGATCAGCGCCTTCGTGGTCGGCGGCTCCAGCATCGCAACGGTCTGCCTGGCGCTCTCCACCGCCATCCAGCCGTCACCCTGGTACGACCCGCGCTATGCGATTCCTTTGATGGGCATTGTGCTGGGCACGGTGCTGAACTCCGCCAGCCTGGCGCTGGACACGTTCTACGGTGGGCTGGCAGCGGGCAGGGCGGCCATCGAGGCGCAGCTGGCGCTCGGCGCCACCATGCGCGAAGCACTCACGCCACACCGGCGGGACGCCATCCGGCGTGGCCTGATCCCGCTGGTCAACCAGATGTCGGCCGCCGGCATCATCACGCTGCCCGGCGTCATGACCGGCCGGTTGCTCGCGGGCATGGACCCGCTGGAGTCCGTGAAGTACCAGATCCTGCTGCTGTTCCTGCTGACGGGCGCTGGCTTCCTGGCTGCAGCGGGGGCGGTCCGCCTGGCGGCTGCGGCCGTGTCCGACGAGCGGCAGCGGCTGCGGATGGACCGATTGCAAGGGCGATAGCTTCAAGACTGCTCTCAGGCCACTGGACCGCGTTGACCGTCGCACATGGGGAACTCCCCGCCGGCGCAGCGAGCCCGTCGCTGTTCCGGTCTCTCGGGTGCGCAGGCTGCTGCACGGAAAAGAGGCAACCGAACCGCAGCCCGCACCGGGCAACGGTCTCGAAGGGATGCCCGAGAGTTTTCCACAGCCTTGCCCACGGGGTGGATGGACAACTTCAGCGCCCGCGAACGAGAAAGCCGCCCGCAGGCGGCTGACCCGCGACGACTTGGCGCGCTCAGACTGCGCCGCCCAGTGCGCTGCCCAGCTGTGTGCCGTGCTGCACGGCGCAGATGGTTGCTGTCAGGATGCTGAACTCCAAGGCTCGTGCGCTCGTGCCGGCGACGCAGCGCAGGCGTTGCATGAAGCCGGGCATGTCGTCGATCGGCAGTGCCTCGAAATGCTCGACCTCCGCCACGTTGGAAGGCTTGGGCAGCGCACTGTCCAGGTTGCCGCGCCAGCGCGCCGGATTGGGTCCCTCAGGGCGGTACTCGCGTTGCATCGCATAGGACAGGACGAGTTCGATCCGGCTGCGCACGCGCAGCATGGTCTCGTTCTTGGTGGACCCATGCGGCTCGATGATGGCCAGCACGTCGGTCCTGGTGACGTCCCGCACGTGCTCGGTCCCGATCCTGGGGTGGACGTAGGCAGCCAGGGTGCTTTCCCATGGGGCCCGATGCTTGTCACTTTTCCATCCTGCCTTGTGCGCAGCGATAGAGGCTTCGGCCGTCCGCGGGAATGTCCACTCGACCTTGGCTCGCCTTTCTCGGGGGGCGGTCAAGGCAAAGGAGGGGTGGCCCCCAAGACCCATCTCCACGCGTCGCGCTGCAATGGTGGTGCGCAGGATCCAGGACTTCGCGCCGGAGTCCTTCACTTGCGGGCAAAGCCCTGCGACCGTTCCGACCGAATGCAGACCAGGCTTTTGCAGCCGTTTGATACCTAGGGCACCGAGAGCTCGGGCTGACTTTGGCATATAGACCCCCCAAAAGGCCCCCCAACGCACCACGCGACTGGGTGAGACGTCCCGCAACCGCCATTTGCAGAAACATGGGGCCGGAAAAGAAAAAACCCTGCAAGAACAATGCCCTGCAGGGTTTTTCTGGGTCTCCATGGGTCTCGGTGAGACGCTCATGAATGGATCTTTGGCGGAGCAGGCGTCTGTCTCAAGATCCTCTGCAGGCCGCATGAAATATAGAGTTCTTATCGGCGTTGCATTGCAGTTGCCCCCAGACCTGCCCCCAGATCTTTGGGTTGGTCAATGAAGTGCTTTTCTCGATTCTTCGAGCGCCTTCACGAGCACGCGGATCTCCTCGTCGGACTTGCCCGCGGCGATCGCATCGTTCACTGCTTTGACCTCTGATGCGCGCCAGGCAGAGAGTCTGGCGCCGATGCGGATCGGCTTCATGAACAGCCCGGTCTTGATGCGATCGTACAGGGTGGTGGTGCCGTAGCCGGCCATGGCCAGGACGGTCGGCTTGCGGATCAGGGCGTTGTCGGTGGTGTTCATGGTTTTCAGTTTTCGAGTCTGTGATTCAGATGTGGTTGGCGTTTCGATATCGGCGTGGCGGGGATGTAGACCGGCTCATGGGGCGTGCTCCGAGACTTGGGTGTAGGCAATCTGTCGCAGTCGTTCATCCGCCTTCGTCATCACGTCCAGCAGCAGGCGCTTCTCCTCAAG
>DATKFT010001009.1:0-8477 GCA_035544335.1 Pseudorhodoferax sp. | reverse complement strand
CCTGGACCTGCTGGCCGGGGACGAAGCGTTGCGCTGCACCGCCGGGACCGGGTGCCGACGCGGTCTGCGCCGGCAGCTCTGCCGCCGTGAAGGCGGTGGTGGCCGGCGGGGCGGGCCGCTCGAAGTCGGGGCCGACCGCGCAGCCTGCCAGCGTTGCCGCCAGCACGGCGGGCAGGCAGCGGACCAGGGGCGTCAAAGAGGCCATGGGGGTCATGCCGGTGCTCCTTGTTCTGCTTGGGGCGAGGTGCCCTGGGCCGCGCGCCGCTCCTGGCGCCGCGCCAGGCGTTCTTCGACGAGGTGGTACAGCGCAGGCAGCAGCAGCAGGGTCAGCAGCGTGGCGCTCACGAGGCCGCCCACGACGACCGTGGCCAGCGGCCGCTGCACGTCGCTGCCCAGGCCGTGGGCCAGCATCGCAGGCGCGAGGCCGCAGGCGGCCACGGTCGCGGTCAGCAGCACCGGGCGCATGCGGCTGCGCGCGCCTGCGAGCACGGCGTCGCGCAGGGGCAGGCCCTCCTCGGAGCGCAGGCGGTTGATCTGCGCGAGCATGAGCACCCCGTTGAGCACCGCGACGCCGAACAGCGCGATGAAGCCCACCGCGCTCGACACGTTGAGCGTCATGCCGCGCAGATGCAGCGCCGCCAGACCGCCCAGCATGGCCAGCGGCACCGTGGCCAGCACCAGCACGGGCTGGCGCAGGTTGCCAAAGGCGCCGAACAGCAGCAGGAACATGATGCCCAGCGTCATGGGCAGGATCAGCGCCAGGCGGGCTTGCGCGCGCGCGAGGTTCTCGAACTGGCCACCCCAGCGGACCTCGATGCGCTGGGGGTCGAGGTCGACCTCGCGCTGCACGGCGGCCTGGGCCTGCTGGAGGAAGCCCGCGAGGTCGCGGCCGCGCACGTTCAGGCGCACGATGATGTTGCGCCGCGCCATCTCGCGCACGATCACGCTCTCGCCCGAGGCGGTGCCGATGCGTGCCACGTCCGAGAGCGGGACCTGCTCGCCGCTGGCCGTCTTGAGCGGGAGGTTGCCGATCGCCTGCGGGCTGGTGCGGTACGGCGGCGGGAAGCGCGCCGTCATGTCGTAGCTCTTCTCGCCGATGTAGAGCTGGCCAATGGGCGCGCCGCCGATGCCGGTGGACACCAGGTCGGCCAGCTCGGCCGCGTTGATGCCATGGCGCGCGGCCGCGGCGCGGTCGAGTTCGATCTGGAGGTTGGGCAGCGGCGGCTCCACGTCCACCGCGACATCGGCGGCGCCCGGCACCTGCCGCAGCACGTCGGCGACCCGGTTGGCGATGCCGCGCACCTCGTCCAGCCGCTCGCCGAAGACCTTGACGGTCAGGTCGCTGTGCGCGCCCGAGAGCTTGTCCTGCACGCCGTCGATCATGGGCTGCATGAAGCCCACCGTGTAGCCCGGCATCTGCGCGTAGCGCTCGGCCAGCCTGGCGATCAGCTGCTGCTTGCTCAGGCCCGATGTCCACTGCCGGTACGGATGCAGGCCCACGCTGGCCTCGATGTGCGAGGGCGTCCAGTAGTCGGTGCCGTCGTCGTTGCGGCCGGTCTGGGTCACGATGTAGGAGACCTCGGGAAACGCCAGCGTGGCGCGCCGCAGTTCGTCCGCCATGGCCGCGGCCTTGTCCAGTGTGATGCCGGGCGGCATCTGCACCTGCAGCCACAGCGAGCCTTCGTCCAGGTAGGGCAGGAAGTCGCGGCCGATGCTGGCGCCCAGCAGCGCGAGGCCCAGCAGGGCGGCCACGCAGCTCGCAGCCAGCCAGCGGGTCCTGCCCACGCTGCGCTCGAGGAAGCCGGCATAGCGCCGGGACAGCGCCTCGATCACGGGGTTGCGGAACATCCGGCGCGGCTTGCGCAAGGCCAGCCAGGCCAGCGCGGGGATCAGCGTGAGCGCGACCACGAGCGCGCCGGCCAGCGCGGCGCCCACGGCGTAGGCCATGGGCGAGAACAGCTTGTATTCGATGCGCTGGAACGCGAACAGCGGCAGGTAGGCGCAGACGATCACGGCCATGCCGAAGAAGATGGGGCGCGCGACCTGCAGCGTGGCCGCGACCGCGTCCTGCGCCCGCAGCGGCCGGTCCTCGTTCTCCTCGCGCTTGCGCAGCATGTTCTCGACCAGCACCACGGCGCCGTCCACGAGGATGCCGAAGTCGATCGCACCCAGCGACAGCAGATTCGCGGGGATCCTCCCGTGGTGCATGAACACGAAGGCGATCAGCAGCGACAGCGGGATCGTCAGTGCGACGATGGCCGCCGCGCGCGGGCTGCCCAGAAACAGCAGCAGCACCAGGCTGACCAGCACCATGCCCTCGACCAGCGTGGACCCCACGGTGTGCAGGGTGGCGTCGATCAGCGTGCTGCGGTCCAGGTAGGGCACGAGCTGGACATCCTTGGGCAGCAGCTTGTCGTTGAGCTCGCGCACGGCCTCGTGCACGCCGACCAGGGCCTGGGACGGGTTGTAGTCCTTGAGCAGCAGCGCGATGCCGCCGATGGTGTCGGGGTTGGCATCCTTGCCCAGCACGCCACGGCGCTCCACGTTGCCGTAGGCCAGCGCGCCCAGGTCCTTCACGAGTACGGGCACACCGCTCTTGGTCTTGACCACGACCTGGCCCATGTCGTCGAGCGAGCGCAGCAGGCCGATGCCACGCACCACGTAGCTCTGCTCGCCGCGGTCGACGATGCCGCCGCCGCCATTGGCGTTGTTGGCGGCCAGCGCGTCCTTGACTTCCTGCAGCGACAGGCCGTACTGGCGCAGCCGGTCGGGGTCGAGCTCGAGCATGAACTGCGTCGTGAGGCCGCCGAAGTTGGTCACGTCCACGACACCCGGCACCTTCTTGAGCCGCGGGATCACGGTCCAGAACTGCAGCTCGGACAGTTCGCGCAGATCGCGCGTCTGGGACTCCAGCGTGTAGCGGTAGAACTCGCCCGTGGGCGAGGTGTAGGGGTCGAGCGCGGGCCGGGCGCCATAGGGCAGCGCGACATCGTTGAGCCGCTCCTGCAGCCGCTGGCGTGCGAAGTAGCCGTCGGTGCCGTCCTCGAAGACCACGGTGATCAGCGACAGCGCGAACAGGCTGCGCGAGCGCAGCACGTGCATCCCCGGCGTGCCGAGCAGGGCGCGCTCGAGCGGCGTGGTGATCTGCTGCTCCACCTCTTCGGCGCCCAGGCCGGGGACCTGCGTGACGATCTGAGAGCTCACGTCGGCGATGTCCGGATAGGCCTCGATGGGCAGCTGCTTCCAGCTCCAGGCACCGTACAGCGCCACGAACACGAACACCAGCCAGACGATGCCGCGGCGCTGCAGGCAGGTGCGGACGATGGTCTCAATCATGGAGCAGCACCCCGTTGTGCACCACGATGCGCTCGCCGGCCTGCAGGCCCGACAGCACCTCGACACGGTCGGCAAGGCTGGCGCCCACGCGCACGGTGCGGGATGCGTACTGGAACGGCGCCTGTTCGACGAACACGCGCGTGGACAGCCCGTCCTGCAGCAGGGCCGTGGCCGGCACCAGCAGCGCGGATCGGCTGGCGCCCGAGAGGCGCACGCGCGCGAACATGCCGGGCTTGAGCAGGCCGGCGCGGTTGTCGAGCGCGATGCGCGCGCGCACGGTGCGCGTGTCGGGGTCGAGCAGGTCGCCGATGTAGTTCAGCTGGCCCGTGAATTCGCGGTCGGCGTAGGCGTTGACCAGGATCTGCGCACGCTGGCCGACGGCCAGTTGCGCCAGGTCTTTCTCCGCGACGCTGGCCGAGAGCCAGACCGTGGACAGGTCGGCGACGGTCATGAGCGAGGCCGTGGTGTCGTTCCAGTAGCCGCCCTGGGCGGCGTTCATCTCGACCACGCGGCCCGCGATCGGCGCGCGCAGCGTGTATTCGCGCCGCGAACCTGCGCCGGCGGAGGCGCCGCGCTGGGCCAGCCGGTCGCCGGCCGCCTGGGCCTCGGTCTCGGCGGTGGACAGTGCGAGTTGCGCGGCCTCGAAGTCCTTGCCGGCCGAGATGTCCTCGTCCTGCAAAGCCTTCTGGCGCGCGAACTCCTGGCGCGCCTGCCGCAGCGTGGCCTGGGCCTTGAGGTGCTCGCTGTAGGCGGTGCCGAGCTCGGGCGAGTCGATGGTGGCCAGCGGCTCGCCGGCCCGCACCGCATCGCCGAGCTGGCGGTGCAGGCGCACGATGCGCCCGGCCAGCGGTGGCGTGATCCTGACCAGCTTCTCGGGCGCGGCCTCGACGACGCCGGGCGCGGCGATGGTCTGCGCGAAGGCCTGCAGCTCCACCGTGCCGACGACCAGGCTTTGCCGCAGCGGTGAGGCGGCCGGCACGGCCACGGTCGCGCCCTCGCGCTGGAGGTGGGCGGCGTCCGCGGCCTGGCCGTGGGCGGCCGCGGCGCCGGCCTGCGGTTCGCCGCAGGCGGCCAGCACGATGGCACCGACGAGCGCCAATGCAATGGAAATGGTTTTCATGGGAAGCGTTCCCGGGTGGGGATGGGTGCGAAATGGGAGCGGCAGCGCAGCGCCCCCGCGTGAAGGGGCATGGCCTGGGCGCGGCGCTTACCAGCGCAGCAGCAGCGATGGGCCATGCGGTGCATGGCCTGGAGGGTCTTCGGTTTCGCGCAGCCGCAGGCGCGCCGGCCGGGGCAGCCGGCACAGAACCGCAGAGCGCTGCGACGCGGTCAGCAGGGACAGCGCGTCGGCGATGGCCCGGCCGGAGAGCTCGCAGAGCGCCTGGGCGCATGCCCGCTCGCCATGGGCGGCCACCAGGGCGCGCAGCGTCTCGGGGCGGTGGGTGGCGACGGCCGCGCGCAGTGCGCGCTGCAAGGCGTCGTGGGGACGGGGGGAGCGGGTGGGGCGAAACGGCATGGGGTCCTCCTGGGGCGCGCAGCCCCACAGGCACCCACGCGTTCAGGCGGGAGAGGACCTCGGGGCGCGCGCGCGGTGCGTGCGGGCGTTCATGGGCGGGTGGGCGAGGGGCTGGGGCGCGCAGGCGCGCCTACTCGGGTCGGGATCCATGCACTTCCTCCTGCGGTCTGTGGGGGCTCTTGTGGTGCTGCCGGGGCGACCCGGCGGTGCTGCCAATTTTCCGTCGGCCCTGCGCGCTTGCGGCCCGGCATTGGGACGGCTGCGCCATACCAAGGTATGGGTCCGCAGGGCCTGCGCAGCGCTCGCGCATGCTGGCGGGTGCGCTGGCTGAACGGGGGGCCAGCGGCGCGCCATGCGGGGGCTACCGACCCGGTCGGTTGATGGTTTCGCGCCAGGACTGCACGGCCTGCTCGATCTGCGCATGCACCTCGCGGTACAGCGCCTCGTGCTTGAGGTGCGGATCGGCGATGGTCCGCCGGCCGGTCCAGCGGCCCAGTGGCTGGATCTTGTTGGCCGAGGCCGGGTCGATCTTGAGCACGCGCTGCACATGCGCGGGCTCCATGACGAGGATCAGGTCGGCCCACCAGGTCAGCGCGGGCGTGAGCTGCTGCGCGCGGTGCGCGCGCAATGGCGCCAGCAGCGCGGGCTGCGCACGGGCCACGAACAGCACGGCGTCGTCCACGGGCCGGTCGGCCGCTGCGCGCACGCCGGCCGACAGCACCTGCGCGTCGTCGCGGCCATCGGCCGCCAGCTGCACGCGCAGCATGGCCTGGGCGAGCGGGCTGCGGCACAGGTTGCCTGTGCAGACGGTCAGGATGCGCTGGTACATGGCGAAAGGCGAAGCCGCCTAGTGTCGCGCAGATGCGCAGGCGCCCGTGCGCGCGGTTTTCCGGCACAGCCGCCACGGGCAGGCGGCGCCTGGGGGCCGCCAAACCCGCAGTTACACTCCGCCCCGTTTCATCGATCCGTCATATTTCTGACACACCCCGGGACCTGCGCATGCTGTTCGGCAAGCTGATGCCACGTGATGGCAACTTTTTCGAGATGTTCAACCAGCATGCCGATCGCATCGTCGAGGCCGCACGTGCGTTCTCGCAGCTGGTGGCCAATTACCACGACGCGCACCTGCGCGAGCAGTACAACCGCGATGTGGACAACGCCGAACGCGCGGCCGACCGCGTGACGCAGGAGGTCAACCGCACGCTGCACAAGACCTTCATCACGCCGATCGACCGCGAACAGATCCATTCGCTGATCAATTCCATGGACGACGTGGCCGACCTGTTGCAGGACGCGGCCGAGACCATGGCGCTGTACGACGTGCGCACCATGACGGACGAGATCCGCCGCCTGACCGAGCTGTGCGTGAAGTGCTGCGAGCGCGTGCACGATGCGGTCAAGCTGCTGTCCAACATCGCCGAGCCCGCGACGGCCGAGGCCGCGCTCAAGACCTGCGAGGAGATCGACAAGCTCGAATCCGATGCCGACCGCGTGATGCGCGCTGCGCTGAGCAAGCTGTTCCGCGAAGAGCCCGACGTGCGCGAGCTCATCAAGCTCAAGGCCATCTACGAGCTGCTGGAGACCGTCACCGACAAGTGCGAGGACGTGGCCAACCTGATCGAGGGCATCGTCCTCGAGAATTCCTGATCCGGGGCCGCCGCGATGGCTTCTGTGCAGGTGGCCCTGTGGGTGGTGGTGCTGCTGGTCGGCCTGGCCCTGGTCTTCGATTTCATGAACGGCTTCCACGACGCGGCCAACTCGATCGCAACCGTGGTGTCCACCGGCGTGCTCAAGCCGGGCCAGGCCGTGGTGTTCGCGGCGTTCTTCAACTTCATCGCGATCTTCGTGTTCCACCTGAGCGTGGCGGCCACGGTGGGCAAGGGCATCGCCGAGCCCGGCGTGGTGGATGTGCACGTGGTGTTTGGCGCGCTGATCGGTGCCATCACCTGGAACCTGATCACCTGGTATTACGGCATTCCTAGCAGCTCCTCGCATGCGCTGATCGGCGGCATCGTGGGCGCCGTGATGGCCAAGACCGGTACCTCCGGCCTCGTGGGCAGCGGCATCGCCAAGACCGTGGCCTTCATCTTCGTCTCGCCGTTGCTGGGCTTCGTGCTCGGTTCGCTGATGCTGGTGGCGGTGGCCTGGATCTTCCGGCGCGCCACGCCCTCGCGCGTGGACCGCTGGTTCCGCCGGCTGCAGCTGGTCTCCGCGGGCGCCTACAGCCTGGGCCACGGCGGCAACGATGCGCAAAAGACCATCGGCATCATCTGGCTGCTGCTGATCGCCACGGGCTACGCCTCGGCCGGCGACGCCTCGCCGCCGGTCTGGACCATCGTGAGCTGCTACGTGGCGATCGCGGCGGGCACCATGTTCGGCGGCTGGCGCATCGTCAAGACCATGGGCCAGAAGATCACCAAGCTCAAGCCGGTGGGTGGCTTCTGCGCCGAGACGGGCGGGGCGCTGACGCTGTTCATGGCGACCGTGATGGGCATTCCGGTGTCGACCACGCACACCATCACGGGCGCCATCGTGGGCGTGGGCTCCACGCGGCGCGCCAGTGCGGTGCGCTGGGGCGTGGCCGGCAACATCGTCTGGGCCTGGATCTTCACGATCCCGGCCAGTGCCTTCGTCGCGGCCATCGCCTACTGGATCAGCCTGAAGATCTTCTGATGCCTGCGGGCGGCGGCTGCCGCCCGGGGTTTCACTGCGAGATCTTGCGCGCCTCTTCGATCTGGTACTCGAAGTAGCGCTGGAAGCTGAAGGCCAGGCTGGCCATCAGCACGCCGGTGCCCAGCAGCAGGGCAGCGGCGACGCCGACCACGGTGAACCAGTTGGTGTGGCCGGCCGGCGTCTCGGGGGCCGCCGCGGTGTTGAAGGCGGCATTCCACTTCTCTGGCGAGCGCAGGCCGTAGACGATGGCCGTCAGCGCGCTGGCGGCGATCGACAGGCCCAGCAGCGGGATCAGCGCCCAGCTCCAGTGGTCGTCCTGGCCGAACTGCTGCACGCGCTCCAGCCCATACAGGCCCAGCGCCGTGGGCAGCGGGTAGAGCCAGCCCCACATGTCGCCCAGGCCGCGCAGGTAGAAGCGGTGCAGCCCGAGCGGACCGCCGATGAGGGCCAGCCAGGTGGCGAGCGTCTTGTTCTTGTGCATGGCGTGTGCCTTCACTGTGCGGGACGGGAGTCGCCGGAGCCCAGGGCTTTTTCCATGAGCACGATGTCGAGCCAGCGCTCGAACTTCCAGCCGCAGGAGCGGATCGTGCCGACATGCGCGAAGCCCAGCGCGCGGTGCACGCCGATGGAACCCGCGTTGGCCGAGTCGCCGATCACGGCGATCAGCTTGCGCACGCCTTGCGCCTCGGCTGCCTCGGCCAGCGCCGTGAGCAGCTGGCGGCCTAGGCCGCGGCCGGTGGCCTCGGGCGCCAGGTAGATCGAGTCCTCGGCCGAGAAACGGTAGGCCGGGCGCGGCTTGAACCAGTTGCAGTAGGCAAAACCCAGCACGCGGCCCTGTTCCTCGGCCACGAGGTAGGGCAGGCCCTTGGACAGCACGTCGGCGCGGCGCGCCGTCATGTCGTCCAGGGTGGGCGGGTCGATTTCGAAGGTGCCGGTGCCATGCAGCACATGG
>DATKFT010001008.1:0-2912 GCA_035544335.1 Pseudorhodoferax sp. | reverse complement strand
GGCCGCCGGCTTCGGTCTTGCGGGGATCTGCGACACGGTTGGAGATGCACACGAGACGGGGCACGCAGAGGTTCCTTTCTGGGGTGTTGCTGTGGAGGGCTGCGGTCGGGGAGGCTGTGGTGGGGCGGCAGGCGCGCGCTCAGCCCGCCGCCGCGAGCCAGGACTGCAGGCCGGCGCGCACGGCGGCGGGGTTGGCGATGCGGTGGCGGGCCAGCGTGTCGCCCTGGCCGACCTTGATGCCGGTGCCGCCCAGGCGCTGGGCGACGCCGAAACCGGCTTCGTCGGTCGTGTCGTCGCCCAGGAAGACGGGCCGGCGGCCCACGAACGGGGGCTCCTCGAGGAAGGCGGCGATGGCCATGCCCTTGTTGGCCTGGGCAGACTTGGCCTCGAACACCATCTTGCCGTGCAGCAGGCTCACGCCGGGCGAGGCGGCCACGGCAGCCTCCATGGTCTGGCGGCACAGGTCCTGCAGCTGCGGCGCCTGGCGGTAGTGCAGCGCGAGCGCGCCGCGCTTGGGCTCCAGGGCCAGGGCCGGATGCGCGCGCAGCAGTTGCGCGGCCGCCTCTTCGACGGTCTGCAGCGAGGGCGTGGGCAGCAGCACCATGTTGCCGTCGGCGCTGCGGCGCTCGCTGCCGTGCACGCCGGCCGCCGGCAGGTCCAGCGGATGCAGAAAGGTGTCGATGGCGCCGACCGCGCGGCCCGACACCACGGCCAGTGCGCCATCCAGCCGCGTGCGCAGTGCGGCCAGCAAGGGCACCAGTTCCGGGGGGATCACGATGGCATCGGGTTCGGACGCCAGTTCGACCAGCGTGCCGTCGAAGTCGAGGAACAGCGCGCAGGACCGGGCATCCAGCAGCGCAGAAAAGTTGAAGTCGGTGGCCAGGGTCATGCGGTGGTGAGGGGCTTGCGGTGGCGCAGTTCGAGGATGAGGAAGACGACGACGGCCAGCGCCAGCGGCGCCAGGTAGTAGATCGCGCGGTAGGCGAGCAGCGTGCCGATCAGCTGCGCAGGCGCGACCTGCGCGCCGAGCAGCGCGACGAACACGGCTTCCAGCACGCCCAGGCCGGCCGGGACATGGGTGACGACGCCGGCGACGGCGGCCAGCAGCAGCACGGTCAGCACGGTCGCGTAGTCCACGCGGCCCTGCAGCAGCACGAAGATGGTGGCAGCGATCGCGGCCCAGTTCAGGCAGGACAGCGTCAGCTGCAGCAGCGCCATGCGGCCCGAGGGCAGCGCGAACCGGTGGCCGCGCAGCGTGAGGCTGCGTCGGCGCAGGAAGGCGCAGGCCGCCACATAGGCGATGGCCACCGCGGCCAGCAGCGCACCGGCCACCTGCAGCACGGCGTCGCCGATCTCCCAGTCGGCCGGCAGCGCGGGCGGAAACAGCGCGAACGCCAGACCGCCCAGCAGCAGGTAGCCGACCCAGTTGGTGGCCATGCTGAGCGCCAGGATGCGCGTGGTCTGCAGCTCGTCCAGCCCGAGCCGCCCGTACAGCCGGTAGCGCGAGGCCGCGCCGCCGAGCAGGGCGCCCAGGTTCAGGTTGAAGGCGTAGCTCACGAAGGTGACGGCCATGACCGTGGGCACGGGCAGGCGGTGGCCCACGGCGCGGCGGCCCAGCAGATCGAAGGTCGCATACAGCAGGTGGCTCAACGCGGCCAGGCCACCGGCGGCCAGCAGCACGGGCAGGGGCAGCGCCCGCAAGGTCTCGCGCACCTGTTGCCAATCGATGTGCCGGGCCTGGCCCACGATCAGGTAGCCGACCAGCGCGAAGAACGCCAGCCACAGCGCCTTGCGCAACCAGGGCCACCACGGGCGCTGGCGCTGTGCTGCGTTGGGGGGCTCAGCGGCCTGCGCCGCCGCCGTGCTCACGGCACGGCCTCGCGCGTCGGCACCGGACAGGCCTCGGTCAGCAGGCCGGCGTCCTGCGCGGGGACCAGCCGGGGTTCGTGGCGTGGCAGTCCGCCCAGCCAGGCGGGATAGCGCCGCAGCAGGTGGAACACGAGGTAGCTGCGCAGCAGCTGCCAGCGGCTGGGCTCGCCGATGGCAGCGCGGTCGACGGCCCGGCAGGCGTGCTGCACGAGATGGTCCAGCCGGGCGCCCAGCGTCTGGTTGAAGCCGCGGTCGTGGACCAGCACATTGGCCTCCAGGTTCAGCGCCAGGCTCAGCGGGTCCAGGTTGCTCGAGCCCACGGTGGCCCAGCGGTCGTCGACGACGGCGACCTTGCCGTGCAGCGGACGCTCGGTGTATTCGTAGACCTCCACGCCCGCGTGCACCAGGTGGTGGTAGAGCATCTCGGCCGCCACCTTGACGATGGGCATGTCGGGCTCGCCTTGCAGGATCAGCCGGACCTGCACGCCGCGCCGGGCCGCGCGCCGCAGCTCGCGGATCAGCCGGTAGCCCGGGAAGAAGTAGGCGTTCGCGATCGTGACCTGCGTTTGGGCCGCGCGGATCGCGAGCCGGTAGTAGCGCTCGATGTCGTGGGTGTGGCGCGTGTTGTCGCGCGTGACCAGCATGGCCTGGGCGTCGCCCGCATGCGGCTGGCTGCGGGCATGGTGGCGCATGCGCGGGCGGTGCCCGAACCAGCGGCGCACGCCGGACTGGTGGCGCAGGCCCTCGGCCAGCATGGCGTGCACGAAGCGATGGATGTCGCCGACCAGCGGGCCGCGGATCTGCATCGCGTAGTCCTGCTTGGCCTGCGGACCGAAGTCGCGCAGGTGGTCGGCCGAGTAGTTGATGCCGCCGACGAATGCGATCTCGGCATCCACCACGACGATCTTGCGGTGCATGCGCCGCAGCATGTTGGTGCGCCACTTGAAGATGCGCCGCCCGGGGTCGAACACATGCACGCGCACGCCGGCCTCGCACAGGCTGCCGATGAAGTGCTCGGACAGGTCGGGCGAGCCGAAGCCGTC
>DATKFT010001007.1:0-5380 GCA_035544335.1 Pseudorhodoferax sp. | reverse complement strand
GCGACGCGATGCCCTTGTGCACTGAACCGTGGGGGTTCAGGTCCTCACAGTGCCTTGACCAGCTCCGGCACGGCGACGAACAGGTCCGCCTCCAGGCCATAGTCGGCCACCGAGAAGATCGGCGCCTCGGGGTCCTTGTTGATCGCCACGATGACCTTGGAGTCCTTCATGCCGGCCAAGTGCTGGATCGCGCCCGAGATGCCGGCTGCGATGTACAGCTGCGGCGCCACGATCTTGCCGGTCTGGCCGACCTGCAGGTCGTTGGGCGCGTAGCCCGCGTCCACGGCCGCGCGGCTGGCGCCGATGGCAGCGCCCAACTTGTCGGCCAGCGGGGTCATGACTTCGGTGAACTTCTCGGCGCTGCCCAGGGCACGGCCGCCGGAGACGATGATCTTGGCCGCCGTCAGTTCCGGGCGCTCGTTCTTGGCGATCTCCGAGCCGACGAAGCTGGACTTGCCGCTGTCGGCCACGGCCGCCAGGCTTTCCACGCCAGCCGAGCCACCCGTGGCAGCGGCCGCGTCGAAGCCCGTGCCGCGCACGGTGATGACCTTGACAGCGTCTGCGCTCTGCACGGTGGCGATCGCATTGCCGGCGTAGATCGGGCGCTCGAACGTGTCGGGGCTGTCGACCTTGGTGATGTCGCTGATCTGGCTCACGTCCAGCTTGGCGGCCACGCGCGGGGCCACGTTCTTGCCGCTGGCCGTGGCCGGGAACAGGATGTGGCTGTAGTTCGACGCGATGGCCAGCACCTGCGCGGCCACGTTCTCGGCCAGGCCGTGTTCCAGGCCCGCGGCGTCGGCGTGCAGCACCTTGGCGACGCCGGCGATCTGGGCGGCGGCCTTGGCGGCTTCGCCCGCGTTGTGGCCGGCCACCAGCACGTGCACATCACCACCGCAGGCGACGGCGGCGGTGACGGTGTTCAGGGTCGCGCTCTTGATCGAGGCGTTGTCGTGTTCGGCAATGACGAGAGTGGTCATGTTGTTCTCGCTCCTCAGATGACCTTGGCTTCGGTTTTCAGCTTGGCGACCAGCGTCGCGACGTCGGGCACCTTGATGCCGGCGCTGCGCTTGGGCGGCTCGCTGACCTTCAAGGTCTTGAGCTTGCTGGCCACGTCCACGCCCAGGTCGGCGGGGGTCACGGTGTCCAGCTGCTTCTTCTTGGCCTTCATGATGTTGGGCAGCGTCACGTAGCGCGGCTCGTTCAGGCGCAGGTCGGTCGTGATGACGGCAGGCGTGGACAGCTCCAGCGTTTCCAGGCCGCCGTCGACTTCGCGCGTGACCTTGACCTTGTCGCCGGCCACTTCGACCTTGCTCGCGAAGGTGGCTTGCGGCAGGTCTGCCAGCGCAGCCAGCATCTGGCCGGTCTGGTTGGCATCGTCGTCGATGGCCTGCTTGCCCAGGATCACGAGACCGGGCTGCTCCTTGTCGACCAGTGCCTTGAGCAGCTTGGCCACGGCCAGGGGCTGCAGTTCGGCGTCGGTCTGCACGAGGATGGCGCGGTCGGCGCCGATGGCCATGGCGGTGCGCAGGGTTTCCTGGCACTGCTGCACGCCGCAGGACACGGCGATGACCTCGGTGACCACGCCCTTTTCCTTGAGCCGTACCGCTTCCTCGACCGCGATCTCGTCAAACGGGTTCATGCTCATCTTGACGTTGGCGATGTCAACACCGCTGCCGTCGGACTTCACGCGAACCTTCACGTTGTAGTCGACCACGCGTTTGACGGGGACCAGGACCTTCATTGATACGACTCCTCTTTCAAGTAGCAACTTGCACAGGGCTGCATGGAAAAACCGATGGATTCTAGTGCGCCGCACCCATGCCACCACCGCCAGCCCAGACGCCCGCGCGACAAGCCCGGGTGCGGACGCTGGCCGGCGCCCGCCGCCAGGGGGCGCAGCAGCCGCGCTGAGCCTCTTCGGCATCAACCGCACCGCCTGTAGGGCCAGGCGCCGCGCCACCGTCGGACCGTGGCGCGCGCTGGCGCGCCCGCCCCGCCAGGCACGCGGGCTTGCTCTATGCTTTGCACATCCTTCACAGCGACACACGCCGCCCGACCGCAATGCGTTCCTCCCTGTCCTCCTCCCCCGTCGTCGTCATCACCGGTGCGTCCAGCGGCATCGGCCGCGCCACCGCACTGGCGTTTGCGCAGCAGCGTGCGCGGCTGGTGCTGGCCGCGCGCGGCACCGAAGCGCTGGAGCGCGTGGTGGCGCAATGCGCGCGCCTGGGTGCCCAGGCCATCGCCGTGCCCACCGACGTCTGCGATGCCAAGGCCGTGCGTGCGCTGGCCGGCGCAGCGCTGCGGCGTTTCGGCGGCATCGACGTCTGGATCAACAACGTGGGCGTGGGCGCTGTCGGCCGCTTCGAGGCCACGCCCATGGAGGCCCACCGCCGCGTGGTCGAGGCCAATCTGCTGGGCCACATGCACGGTGCCCATGCCGTGCTGCCGCACTTTCGCAGCCAGCGCAGCGGCGTGCTGATCAACCTGATCTCGCTGGGCGGCTGGGTAGCCACGCCCTATGCCGGCGCCTACACGGCCAGCAAATTCGGCCTGCGCGGCTGGTCGGCCGCGCTGCGCGCCGAGCTGTCGGACCTGCCGGGCGTGCATGTCTGCGACGTGTGCCCGACCTTCGTGGACACGCCGGGCCTGCGGCATGGTGCCAACTACACGGGCCGCAAGCTCAGCCCCCCGCCGCCGCTGGTCGACCCCGATGCCGTGGCCGCCGCCGTCGTGCGGCTGGCGCGCCGGCCGCGGCCCACGCTGTGGCTGGGCACGGCCGCGCTGGCCGGCCGGCTGGCCCAGGCCGCCGCGCCCCAGACCACGGGCCGCATCGGCAAGTGGATCGCCGACCGGGCGCTCGCGCGCGCCGAGCGCACGCCGGTCACGCAGGGCAATCTGTTCGACGCTTCGCGCCACCCGGCCGTGCACGGCGGCTACCGCCAGCCGGCCCAGGCCAAGAACAAGCTCGCGCTGGGGCTGGGCCTGGCGCTGCTGGGTGCCGTGACGCTGGGCGTGGTGCTGGCCCGGCGGGACCGCGAGCCCGGCTGATTCAGGCCGGTAGCGGCAGATCGATGCGCGCGGCCAGCGGCAGGGCCGTGATGGCCTCGCTGCTCGCCACGAGCACGCTGCGCCGGCCCTGCCTGCCGATGTCGGCCAGCGCATGCCACAGGCAGCGCACCGAGCCCTGGTCCAGCGCGGCCGTGGGCTCGTCGAGCAGCACGACCGGCCGGCGGCCGGCCAGCGCGGCCGCAAGCCAGACCTTGCGCTTGGAGCCCGTGGACAGCATGTACAGCGACTTGTCCAGGTGCGGCGCCAGCCCGAAACCCTGGACCAGGGTGTCGCGCAAGGCCAGGTCGGCATCGGCGCCGCCCAGCGCGGCCAGGCAGGCATGGCCCGTCATCTGGTCGAACTCCCGCGTGGACGGCTCCACGTAGAACAGCTGTGCGCGGTAGCGCGCGGGCGCATCGGCCAGCACGGCGTCGCCGATCTGCAGGCGCCCGGCATCGGCGGCCTGCATGCCGGCCAGCACGCGCAGCACGGTGCTCTTGCCCGACCCGGTGTCGCCATGCAGCAGCGTGACGCCGGGGACGATGCGTGCCGACCAGCCGTTGAGCAAGGCAGGCGCGCCCGCGTACGCAAAGCGCAGCTCCTGGATGTCGATCACAGGCGAATCACAGGCCAAGTGCGTCGAGTTCGCGGTAGCTGTCGGCCAGCCAGGTCTTCACGCGCTGGCGCTCGAGCAGGCCCAGCCCGCCGCCGGACACGGTGGCCTTCCAGAAGCTGCTGCTGGTGCCGTCGATCTTGAGCAGCGCGCTTTCGCTGAGCTTCTTGAGCTGCACCACGCGGGCGCCCAGGCCTTGGGCGCGCTGCTGCTGGCCCGACTGCTCCAGCGCCGCGAAATCGGTGCCCCGCACCTGGTTGCGCACCAGCACATAGCGCAGGCCATCGCCGAAGCGGTCGAGCAGCTTGCCCAGCAGGTCGGCCGAGTCCTTGCCCGCGTCCATCACATGCCAGTAGTGCAACTCGATGCCTTCGTCGGCGGCGATGGCCAGCAGGCTGGCCTCCTCCATCCACTGCGCCAGCGTCTCGTGCGTCTGCGCGGCCAGGTCCACGAGCACGCGGCGCTCGGGCTGCTCGACCACGGCCTCGACGATGGCGTCGAGCGCCTCGGTGCGGTCCATGGCGACCGGTGCCGTGTAGTCCGCATAGAAGCGCAGCAAGGCACCGTGCGAGCGGTCGGTGTCGAAGGCCGTGAACGGCAGCTGGCGGTCGATGCAGTACTGCGCCAGCAGGCGGGCGGTCAGCGACTTGCCGACGCCGCCCTTCTCGCCACCGATGAAATGGATGTTCGCCACCTGTGCACTCCCTGGGATGTTGGAACCGTGCGCACCCGACGCGGGTGCGCCGCCCCATGGTAGCCGGCGCCTACCGCGCTACCTGGCGCTGCACGGCGCTACAGGTCGGCCAGCACGCGAACATGGGCCTCCACGCTGCGCGCCAGCGCGCCCAGGTGGTAGCCGCCCTCCAGGCAGCTCACGATGCGGCCCTGGGCATGGCGTTGCGCGATGTCCTTGATGCGGGCCGTGATCCACGCGTAGTCCTGCTCGACCAGGCCGAGCTGGCCCATGTCGTCCTCGCGGTGCGCGTCGAAGCCCGCGCTGATGAAGACCATCTCGGGCCGGTGCGCCTCCAGCCGCGGCAGCCACAGCATGTCGATCATCTCGCGCACGTCCATGCCGCGCGTATAGGCCGGCACCGGCAGGTTGACGAGGTTGTCCGCGTGCGAATGCTGCCAGTCCACCGGATAGAAGGGGTGCTGGTAGAAGCTGGCCATCAGGATGCGCGGGTCGCCCGCGACGATGTCCTCGGTGCCATTGCCGTGGTGCACGTCGAAGTCCACGATGGCCACGCGCGACAGGCCATGGCGCTCGAGCGCATAACGCGCCGCGATCGCCACGTTGTTGAAGAAGCAAAAGCCCATGGCCCGGTCGCGGCAGGCGTGGTGGCCGGGCGGACGCACGGCGCAGAACGCGTTCTCGAGTTCGCCGCCGATCACCGCGTCGGTGGCCGCCAGCGCCGCGCCGGCCGCGCGCAGCGCCGCGTTCCAGGTGTGCACGTTGAGGCTGGTGTCGGGGTCGATCTGCGCGTGCGTGGGCCCGCCCGCGATGATCTGCTCCTGCAGGTTGTCGGTCATGCCGCGGATCGCGGCCACGTGCATGCGGCCGTGCGCGAGCTCCAGGTCGCTGATGGTGGCCAGCGGCGCCTCGCGCCGGTCCAGTGCGTCGCCCACACCCGAGACCAGCAGCCGGTCCTCGATGGCGCCCAGCCGTTCCGGGCATTCCGGATGGCCAGCGCCCATCTCGTGCTTCCAGCAATCGCG
>DATKFT010001006.1:0-12275 GCA_035544335.1 Pseudorhodoferax sp. | reverse complement strand
GACTTGCGGAACCAGGCCCCGCCATCGGCCAGCGCGCCCGAGTGGTAGGCGATCGTGGTGTGCAGCACGGGCACGCCGGCCGCCCTGGCCGACGCGAGCAGCACGGTGCTGTGCTGCACGGCGGACACCACGCCCTGGGCGAACAGCGGCGAGGCCGGCAGGGTGTAGGCCTGCACGAAGTCGATCAGCAGCAGCGCGGGCCGCTGGCCGAAGCCCACGCGGTGGCCCCAGACGCCCGCGTCGTTCACGATGGCATCCGGCATGGTTTGCGGTTGCACAGGCACGGCCCTCAATCGATGCGCGCGCCCGTGGCCCGCACGATGTCCTCCCACTTGCGCAGGTCGGACGCGATCAGCTGCGCGAAGGCCGGCGCCGCGACCGCCGAAGCCTCCGCCCCCTGCTGCCGCATGCCCTCCTGGAACTGGGGATCGGCGACGACCTTGGCCGCCTGCACGCGCAGCCGCTCCAGCACGGGCGCGGGCGTGCCCGCCGGGGCCAGCAGGCCGTACCAGGACACAGCCGAGACGCCACGCACGGTTTCGTGGATGGTCGGCACCTCGGGCAGCAGGGCCGAGCGCGTTTCGGACGCCTGCGCGAGCAGGCGCAGCTTGCCGGCCTTCACGAAGGACATGACACTGGGCCAGCTCGTGAAGGTCACAGACACCTGGCCCGACACCAGGTCGGTGTTCGCGGCGGCAGCGCCCTTGTAGGGCACGTGCACGAGGTCCACCGCTGCGGCCGCCTTGAACATCTCGCCGAGCAGGTGGTCCAGCGTGCCGTTGCCGGCGGACGCCATGTGGATCTGGCCCGGCCTGGCCTTGGCCAGCGCCACGAGGTCCTGGACGGACTTCACGGGCAGGTCCGGGTTCACGACGAGCACGTAGGGCGCCGTGCCGACCAGCGCGATCGGTTCGAAGCTTTTGACCGGGTCGAAGCCCGGCGCCTTGTACAGCGAGGGGTTGATGGTGTGGCTGCTGCCCACCGTCATCAGCAGCGTGTAGCCGTCGCGCGGGGCCTTGGCGACGAGTGCCGTGCCGATGTTGCCGCCCGCGCCGGGCCGGTTGTCCACGACCACAGACTGGTCGACCTGCGTGCCCAGCTTGTGCGCGAACGCGCGCCCCACGGCGTCGTTGGCACCGCCTGCGCCATGGGGAACGATCAGCGTGATCGGGCGCGCGGGATAGGTCTGGGCGGTGGCGCTGGCCTGGGCCAGGGTGAGCGCCATGGCGGCGCCGAGAACACGCAGGAGTTTCTTCATCGGGAGAACCTTGGGGTGAAGGACGGGGGCCGGTGGTCGGGGAACACGCCGACGCAGCGGAGCACCGTGCCGGCCGTGGATGGCCGCGCGGCGCCGAATGCGATCGGTGCGCCATCGTCCGGCCTGGCTTCTATCGTGTCCAATACCGATCCAGGAACCATTGATAGCCAAGCCAGATAGATCGAGGAGCGTGTCCATGGACCTGCGGCAACTGCGCTACTTCTCCGCCGTCGCGACCGAACTGAGCTTCACCAAGGCGGCGGAGCGCCTGCACGTCTCGCAGCCGCCCCTGAGCCACCAGATCGCCGTGCTCGAGGAAGAACTCGGCGTGCGCCTGCTGCTGCGCACCAGCCGCAACGTCCAGCTCAGCGATGCGGGCCAGGCGCTGCTGCCCCATGTGCGTGCGGTGTTCGAGCGCCTCGAGGAGGCCAGGCTGCATGTCGAACGCATCAAGAACGGCTTCGAAGGCCGCGTGGTCATCGGCCTGACCGGCTCGCACTTCCTCGGCCCCCTGCCCTCGTTCATCCAGCTGTTCCGGCAGAAGCGCCCCGGGGTCGAGCTGGTGCTGCAGGAGATGGCGCCGGCAGACCAGCTGTCAGCCCTCGCGGAGGGCCGCATCGACCTCAGCTTTTCCCGAGGCGTCCCCGACGAACCCGGCGTTCACTGCGCATTCCTGTGGTCGGACGCCGTGGTCGCCGCCCTGCCGCTGAACCATGCGCTCGCCCGCCGCCGACGCGTCCATCTGCGCGAACTCCAGCACGACGATTTCGTTTTCCTGCGGCTGGGCTCTTCGCTGTTTTCCGACGCCGTCTACCAGGCCTGCATCGCGGCCCAGTTCCAGCCGAGGATCGTCCAGCAGGTTGTCGAGGTACCGGCCGCCGTGAACCTCGTGGCGGCGGGCATCGGCGTCGCGATCGTGCCGGCTTCCATCGCGCGGCTGCGTGCGGACGCCATTGCCATCTGCAAGCTGGCACAGCCCGAGCGCCGCGCGCCGATTTCCGCAGACGTCTACGTGGCGCGGCGCGCCGAAGAGCACAGGCCGCTCGTGCTGCTGCTCGCGCACGCGCTGACCACCTGGGCCAGCCAGCGGCCCCCAGGTCCTCCGGCGTGAGGGACCGCGCAGCACGGCCCCGGCACCACCGCCGCGAAAGACCGGCCCTTCCGGATGCCGGCTCTGCAACGCCAGGACCGGCGCCTGCCTCGCGCGGAGTGCCTGCGCCTCAGGAGGCCAGCGCCGGCCCCGCCGCGGCGCGGATCCGGTCGGCCGATTGCCGGGCGCGGCGCATGATCTCGCGCGTGTCGTAGGCGCTGAGCCGGCCGTGGCGCTTGAGGATGCGGCCGTCCACCATCACGGTGTCGACATTGGCGGCGCTGCCGCTCTGCACGATCGCGGTCTCCCAGTTGCCGACCGGTCCGATGTTCAGGTCCTGCGTGCGCACGAGGATGAGGTCGGCGCGCTTGCCTTCGGTGATCGAGCCGGTGACCTCGCCCAGGCCCAGCGCGATGGCACCGTTGATGGTGGCCATCTCGATGACCTCGCGCACGCCCACGGCCCTGGCCTTCTCGCTCGGCGTGCCGGTCCATGGCACGCCGAGGTTCCAGGTGAAGCGCATCATCTCGAACATGTCGGGCGGTGCGATCGAGCTCGCATCGCTGGACAGCGTCAGCGTGAGCCCGGCCTCGCGCATCGCGAACAGGGCCGCGCGCGCATCGCCCGTGCTGCTGAGCCGCAGCTCGGAATGCGTCGCAAAGCTCAGCGGCGTGCGGGTGCGCGCCATGGCCGCCAGATCGGCCGTGGTGGCGGGCACGTAGTGGGCCAGCATGAAGTCCGGCCCCAGGTAGCCGCGCCGTTCGTAGTCCACGGCGTCGACCGTGTTCGGCGCCTCCTGCGGCGCATGGATCGCCACCGGCAGCCCGCGCGCCTTGGCGAACCGCATCTCCTCGTGCAGCACGGCGTCGGTGCTCTGCTGCGGGCCGCGCAGGTTCAGGCCCAGGTGCACCAGACCGCCGAAGGGCGAACGCGGGCCGAACCATTCGCGCTGCACGCGCGCCAGGTCCTCGTAGCGGTTGACTTCGTCGGCCGGCATCTGGTCGACATGGCCGTAGGAGTAGCGCGCGCGCAGCAGCGCATGCTGGTGCGCGCGCAGCTCGGCGTCGGCGTGGGCCGGCGAGCGCGTGTTGTGCGACCAGTTGTGCACGGTCGTCGTGCCGCCGTTGGCCAGCTCGGCGCAGCCCAGCAGCACGCTGTTGTAGAAGTCGGTGGCGTGTAAAGCGTCGAGGTCGCGGTCTTGGCCGGGTAGTAGGAAAAGCCATCGCGCGCCGTGAAGCTGCGGCCGATCGCGCTCCACAGGTGGTAGTGCGAATTGACGAAGCCCGGCATCACGATCATGTCCGACGCATCGATGACCTCCACGCCCGGTGCGCTCAGGCCCTGCCCGATCTTGGCGATCACGCCCTCGCGCACCAGCACGTCGGCGCGCGGCAGCACGCCCGTGGCGCGGTCGACCGTGATCACCGCGCCGTGGCGGATCAGGTAGCTGCCGCGGCGCGGGGCGGGTGGGCCCGCCGTGCGCGCCGGCACCGAGGCGGCACCGACCAGCGCGGGCGCGCCGGAGCCCGCCAGCAGCAGGGAAGCGACGAAGCGGTTGAACTGTCTCTTGGTGGTCTGCATGTTGGAGTCCAGTGATGTCAGTGAAGAGAGGGCCGCAAGTGGCCGCTCAGCGGGCCTTGAGCAAAAAGGCCGCGGTCATGGCCAGGCCGGTCAGCACGACGAAGCCGCGCACCAGCTCCGGCCGCTGCCGCCGCACCAGCAGGCCGCCGACATGGCCGCCGACCGTGGCGCCCAGCGCCATCCACAGCGCATGGCCCCAGGCCACGGCGCCGCTGGCCGCGTAGATGGCCACCGCGATCAGCGTGAGGATCGCGGAGATGAAGTTCTTGATGCCGTTCATGCGGCCCATGTCGGTGTGGCCCAGCAGGCCGAGCGCGGCCAGCAGCAAGATGCCGAGCCCACCGTTGAAGTAGCCGCCGTAGACCGCCACGGCCACGATGGCCAGGTCCGCCACCCAGGCGCGCCGCGGCGCTGCGGTGGGCGGCGCGGCCCAGGCCGCACGCCTTTGCAGCAGGCGCGGTCCGAACGCGAACAGCAGCGTGGCACCCAGCAGCAGCCAGGGCACGATGCGGCCGAAGGCATGGTTGGAGGTCGACAGCAACAGCGCCGCACCGAACGCGCCGCCCAGCACCGAGAGCAGGCCGAAGCGCAGCAGCGAGGGCGACATCGGCCCGGCGAGCTCGCGCCGCAGCGCCCAGGCGCCGGCCAGGTAGCCCGGCAGCAGCGCCGTGGTGCCGGTCGCGTTGGCCGACACGAGTGGGACGCCCACGAGGGCGAGCGCGGGCAGTGTCAGAAAGCTGCCGCCGCCGGCCACGGCGTTCAGCGCGCCGGCCAGCGTCGCCGCGCCGCCCAGCAGGGCCCACTCGAACACCGTCACGTGCGACGCGCCGGCAGGGCCATGCGGTCGGTGTGCAGCAGCAGCGTCAACACCACACCGACGGCCGCGAGCAGACTGATCTGCGCCAGGCCGGCCGTGCTCCAGCCGAAGCGCGCGGCGATGCCGCCGATGGTGTAGCCGGCGAGCGCGCCCGCGCCGTACAGCGTGGTCACGAAGATGCCGGTCGCACGGTTCGTGAGCGCCGCGCGCACGGCCTTGATGTGGTAGCCGGCGAGGTTCACGTACAGCACGCCGCTCACGATGAAGCCCCAGGCGAAGGACAGCACCGACTGCTCGACCATGCCCGTGGGGCCCGAGAACAGCAGCAAGCCCAGCAGCCCCGTGCCGATGAAGCTCAGCGTCAGCACGAGCTTGGGATGGAAGCGGTCACCGAGCCAGCCGCCGAAGATGGAGGCGAACACGCCGAGGCCGAAGATGCTCATGACGCGCCCGGTGTCGGCGGCCGAGTAGTGCAGGTGTTCGCGCAGAAAGGTCGGGTACATGCCGAGGTAGCCATAGATGCACATCCCGCCGATGACGCTCATGCCGGTCAGCAGCGCGGTGTTGCGGTTCCACATGGACGCGGCCCCCCGCTCGTTGGCCCGTGCATCCGCGACCGAGGCGTTCTCGGTCAGGCGCCGGCTCACGCTGAGTGCGATCAAGGCCATGGCGGCAAAGCCGGCCAGACCGAAGGCCACCAGCGGCAGCCGCCAGTCGCGCTCGACGCCGAGCAGGTGCCCGCCCAGCAACGGCCCGATGATGGCGCCGACGCCGAACGAGAAGTTGATCGCGCCGACCGCCGTCGCACGGTAGCGCGCGAAGTAGCTCGCGGCGATCGCGATCACGACGGTCAGCTGCATGGCCTCGCCGATGCCGGTCGCGGCACGGTAGACGATCATGTCGGCGAAGCCATGCGCATAGGCCGTGAGCAGGGTGCCCAGCGAGAAGATCGCGATGCCGATCTGCAGCACGGCCTTGCGCGACAGCCGCGCCAGCAGATAGCCCGTGGGCACGCCGGCCACGGCCATGCCCAGCGTGAAGATGGTCGACAGAAGGCCGGTGTCGGCCAGGCCGAAGCCGAACTCCTTGCGCACGTCCGCGGCGATCAGCGGAAAGATCTGCCGGTCCATCGCATTGAGCGCATAGGACGCCAGCAGCACCAGGAACATGCCGATCTCCAGCGCGGTGATGGGCGCCTCGCGGCGCGCCTCACCGGCCCGGGGGATGGCCGAGGTCGGGGAATGCACGATATGTCTCCTTCTCGCGGCGCGAGAATCTCTGTGTGGTAGCGGTCGGGAAGCCCCGGCGCGCGCGCCGGGGCGCAGGCGCATCAGGCCGCGCTGGCCGTGGCGTACCAGTCGAGGATCTGCTCGCCGGTGTAGAAGCCCACGTCCTCGCGGGCGCGGATATGGGCCAGCGCTTCACGGAAGTAGCGCAGGCGGTGCGGCGCGCCCATGATGTAGGGATGGACCACGAGCGCCATCACGCGTGCGGAGTCCTTGGCATCCGCATAGAGCTGCTCGAACTGGTCGATCGCACGGTCGCGGTACTCGCTGGCCTTGTGGTGCTGGATCAGCATCATGGCCACGTCGTTGCATTCCTGCGTGTAGGGCACGTTCACGATGCTGCCCCCGTTGCGCGTCTTGAGCCGCACGGGCTGGTCGTCCAGCACCCAGTCGCAGACGTAGTCGTAGCCCTGCTCGGCCAGGATGTCCGGCGTGTGCCAGGTCTCGGTCAGGCCCGGGCCGAGCCAGCCGCGCGGACGCTTGCCGGTGTAGGCGCGGATGGCCTCGGTGGTCTTGGCAATGTCCTCGACCTCGTCGAGCACCTTCTGCATGTTGCGCTGGTCGAAGCCGTGGCCGATGAACTCCCACTGGCGCTCCTTCGCCGCGCGCGCGATCGGCTCGTAGGCCGCGATGGCCGAGCCGTTGATGGCCAACGTGGCGCCGATGTCCAGTGCATCGATGACCTCCAGCATGCGCCAAAAGCCCACGCGGTTGCCGTATTCGTGCCAGGCCCAGTTCGGGATGTCGGGCATGGGCGAGCCACCGGCCGGCGGCGTCAGCACGGTGCGCGGCATGGTCTCGTCGATGTTCCATTCCTCGACGTTGACGATGAGCCAGACAGCCAGGCGCTTGCCGCCGGGCAGCCGGAGCGCCGGGCGCTCGGAGATCGCCGAGTAGGCGATGCGTTCTAGGGGTTTCATGGTGCCTCCTGTTGCGAGCGTGCCCGGCTCAAACGATCTCGACCTGCAGCGGCGCGAGCCCCTCGATGCGGCCGACGAGACGGTCGCCGCGCTGCACCGGGCCCACGCCCTCGGGCGTGCCCGTGAAGATCAGGTCGCCCGGCTGCAGGCGGTACTGCTTGGACAGCTCGCTGACGATCTCGTGCACGTTCCAGATCATCTTCTCGAGCACCGAGTCCTGGCGCACCGCGTCGTTGACCGTCAGGCACAGCGCGCCCGCGCGGATGTGGCCGACCTGGGCCACGGGATGGATCGCACCGCAGGGCGCCGAATGGTCGAAGGACTTGCCCTGCTCCCAGGGCAGGCCGCGTTTGTTGCATTCGCGCTGGCGGTCGCGCCGCGTCATGTCCAGGCCGGCGGCGTAGCCGAACACATGGTCCAGCGCCGCGTCGGGCGCCACGTCGACCGCCTCGCTGCCGATCGCCACGACGAGCTCGAACTCGAACTGGAAATCCTCGGTCAGCGCCGGATACGGCACGCGGCCGTCGGTCACGATGGCATCGGCGGGTTTCTGGAAGAAGAACGGCGGGTCGCGCTCGTCGCCCTCCTTCATCTCGCGGATATGGGCCAGGTAGTTGCGGCCCACGCAGTAGACGCGGCGCACCGGGAAGCGCTGCGCGCTGCCGACGATGTCGATGAAGACGGGCTGGACCTGCAGGGAGGGGGCCGCTTGCGCGGCATCCGCCGTGGCGGAGAGGGACATGGATTCGTCTCGCTGTGAAGTGGAAGAAGGAGTGGCTAGAGTCTAGGAACGGGGCACGCGTGCCTCAACGCACAGGCTTGCGCAAAGATGTGCAATCCTTGCGATCTTGTTCCTTGCCGCCATGCCATCTGCGACCTCCCTCGACCCCCCGCCCGCCGCCGATGCGCCCGCACGCCGCGCGGGCGCCGCGCGCGCGGCCATCGGCAACTACACGATGGCCACGCGTGCCCAGCATGCCTATTTCGGCATCCACGACCAGAGCAACAGCCTGCCCAACCCGGTGCCGCACCGGCACGAGTACTTCCAGATCTACGTCAACATCCGGGGCTCGACCACGCACTACATCGGCGGCGGCCAACGCCCGATCGCGCCCGGCACCCTGAGCTTCGTGCTGCCGTTCCAGGTGCACTACATCCCGAACGACAGCGCTGGCGCGTTCCACATCCTCAACATCAGCCCGGGCTACCTGCTGCCCGCGCTCGAGCTCGATGTGTTCGAACTGGCCGAGGTGCCGCTGGCGCGCGCTCCCGAGCTGGCGCCGTTCCGCTTCCAGCATTGCCTGGACTTCCATTTCGATGCCACCGAGACCGCGCAGCTGCAGACGCTGTGCGAGCGCATGGCACAGGAGGCCCAGCGCACGCCGGGCGACGACCAGGCCAGCCACCTGCTGATCCGCAGCCATCTGCTGCACCTGATCGGCATGGTCTGGCGGCGCTACGGCGAGGACTTCCGGCGCTGCGAAGCGCAGGGCCAGGTGCTGCAGTCGTACAAGCCGGCCGTGCTGCGCTGCGTGCGCTACATCACGCACAACCTCGCGCGCGAGCTCACGCTGGGCGACGCGGCGCAGGCCAGCCATGTGTCGGCCACGCACCTCGCGCACCTGCTCAAGAGCGAGACCGGCAAGACCTTCCTCGAGCTCGTGACCGAGCGCCGCATCGAGCGCGCCAAGACACTGCTGGTCTTCACGGCGGACTCGGCGGCCGAGATCGCGCAGAGCACGGGCTTCGGCGAGCCCGCGCATTTCGCGCGCCGCTTCGGCCAGATCGTAGGCACCACGCCCTCAGCCTACCGGCGCCGCTTCCGCCAGGAGGGCGTGCGCATCTGGAGCGGGGGCTGAAGCCTGCCGACCTCGGCGCAGACGCCCTCGGCGAGCGGGCGGCACGGAGCGCGGCCTTGAAAAGGACATCCAGAAACGACAAAGCCCGCGAGAAGCGGGCTTTGTACGGCACCTTGCAGTGCCAAATCCTTGGTTGCGCGAGAAGGATTTGAACCTCCGACCTTTGGGTTATGAGCCCAACGAGCTACCAGACTGCTCCATCGCGCGGCAAGAGAGCGAGTATACCCTAAGTTTGGGGCCCGAAAAACTCGCAGTCAGGATCCGAATCTCTGACTTTGGATCTCGGAGCAGCTCATGGCGAACGGCGACAAGGCCGCTCGGTGCGCGCCAGGGGAAGGACAGGGACGAGGACAAGCCCAGAAACAACAAAGCCCGCTGTGAGCGGGCTTTGCGAAGCACTTTTCAGTGCCCAATCTTTGGTTGCGCGAGAAGGATTTGAACCTCCGACCTTTGGGTTATGAGCCCAACGAGCTACCAGACTGCTCCATCGCGCGGCAAGACTGCAAGTATAGCGTGTTTTACGCCTTGGCTTCTTCGCCAGCGGAAACTTCTTCAGAAGTTTCCGCGCGGTCCACCAGCTCGACCAACGCCATGGGCGCGTTGTCGCCCACGCGGAAGCCCATCTTCAGGATGCGCGTGTAGCCACCGGGACGTGCCTTGAAGCGCGGGCCCAGTTCGTCGAACAGCTTGACGACGCTGTCACGGTCGCGCAGGCGGTCGAAGGCCAGGCGGCGGTTCGCCACCGTGGCTTCCTTGGCCAGCGTGATCATGGGTTCGATGACGCGGCGCAGTTCCTTGGCCTTGGGCAAGGTGGTCTTGATGACTTCGTGCTCGATGAGCGAGTTCATCATGTTGCGCAGCATCGCCAGGCGGTGCGAGCTGGTGCGGTTGAGTTTGCGGAGTCCGTGTCCGTGGCGCATGGTGATTTCCTTTCTTTATCGATCAGGGCGGCCGTACCAGGTACCGCCCGTTCACCAGGTTGGAGGGGAAAGATTATCGCTTGTCCAGACCTGCGGGCGGCCAGCTTTCCAGCTTCATGCCCAGGGTCAGGCCACGCGAGGCCAGCACTTCCTTGATTTCGTTCAAGGACTTGCGGCCCAGGTTCGGCGTCTTCAGCAGCTCGTTTTCGGTGCGCTGGATCAGATCGCCGATGTAGTAGATGTTTTCGGCCTTCAGGCAGTTGGCCGAACGCACGGTCAGCTCGAGCTCGTCGACAGGGCGCAGCAGGATCGGGTCGAACTGCGCATTGCCGCGCGGTGCCGGTGCGTCGAACGCAGCCAGCTCGCTGCCTTCCAGCTGCGCGAACACGGCGAGTTGCTCGACCAGGATCTTGGCCGACGCGCGCACGGCGTCTTCGGCCGTGATCGCACCGTTGGTCTCGATCTCGACGACCAGCTTGTCCAGGTCCGTGCGCTGCTCGACACGGGCGCTTTCGACCGTGTAGCTCACGCGCTTGACGGGCGAGAACGAGGCGTCCAGCACGATGCGGCCGATCGACTTGGTCTGCTCGTCGCCGTGGCGGCGCATGCTGCCCGGCACGTAGCCGCGGCCCTTCTCGACCTTGATCTGCATGTCCAGCTTGCCGCCTTGCGACAGCGTGGCGATGACATGCTCAGGGTTGATGATCTCGACGTCGTGCGGCGTCTGGATGTCGGCGGCCGTGACGATGCCGTCGCCGTCCTTGCGCAGGCTCAGCGTGACTTCGTCGCGGTTGTGCAGCTTGAACACCACGCCCTTGAGGTTCAGCAGGATGTTGACCACATCCTCCTGGACGCCGTCGATGGACGAGTACTCGTGCAGCACGCCGGCGATGGTGACTTCGGTTGCCGAATAGCCCACCATCGACGACAGCAGGACTCGGCGCAGCGCGTTGCCCAGCGTGTGGCCATAGCCGCGCTCGAACGGCTCCAAAGCAACTTTGGCCCGATTCGGGCCAAGTTGCTCCACATTGATGGCTTTGGGTTTCAGCAGATTGGTTTGCATGCAGCTTCCTCTCAATACCCCCAGCTCGTTACACCGGTAAGGCTGGTGAAGTGCCTAGGCCCGCATGCGCGGCGGGCCCAGGAATGACATCGCGTGAGCGACCGCGATTTAACGCGAATACAGTTCGACGATCAGCGATTCGTTGATGTCGGCGCCAAACTCGTCGCGGTCCGGCGTCTTCTTGAAGGTACCTTCGGCCTTGTCGATGCTGACTTCCACCCAGGCCGGAATACCGACTTGCTGGGCCAGTTGCAGCGCTTCGACGATGCGGTTCTGCTTCTTGGACTTTTCGCGCACGGCGACCACGTCACCGACCTTGACCATGTAGGAGGCGATGTTGACGCTCTGGCCGTTCACGGTGATGGCCTTGTGCGAGACCAGCTGGCGTGCTTCGGCGCGCGTGGAGCCGAAGCCCATGCGGTAGACGACGTTGTCCAGGCGCGATTCCAGCAGCGACAGCAGGTTGGCGCCGGTGTTGCCACGGCGGCGGTCGGCTTCCTCGAAGTAGCGGCGGAATTGCTTCTCCAGCACGCCGTACATGCGCTTGACCTTCTGCTTCTCGCGCAGTTGCAGGCCGTAGTCGCTGGTGCGCGAACCGGAGGTGCGGCCATGCTGGCCGGGCTTGGAGTCGAACTTGGCCTTGTCGCTGATCGAGCGGCGGGCGCTCTTCAGGAACAGGTCGGTGCCTTCGCGGCGGGAAAGTTTGGCCTTGGGGCCGAGATAGCGTGCCACTTGATGTGTCCTTTGATTTCAGCTGCCACGGCCAACTGCCGTGGGAGCCGCCGGGCGCATGCCGGCGGCGGTGGGCTTATGGAAGAAGCGAAAAGCGCTCAGATACGGCGGCGCTTTTGCGGGCGGCAGCCGTTGTGCGGCACGGGCGTCACGTCGGAGATGGACGTGATGCGGATGCCCAGGGCACCCAGTGCGCGCACCGAGGACTCGCGGCCAGGACCGGGGCCCTTGATCTCGACGTCCAGGTTCTTGATGCCCTGCTCCATCGCGGCACGGCCTGCCACTTCGGACGCCACCTGGGCAGCGAACGGAGTGGACTTGCGCGAGCCCTTGAAGCCTTGACCACCCGACGAAGCCCAAGACAACGCGTTGCCCTGGCGGTCGGTGATCGTGATGATGGTGTTGTTGAACGACGCGTGCACGTGCGCCACACCGTCCGACACGTTCTTGCGAACCTTCTTGCGCACGCGCTGGGCGGCGTTGTTCGATGGAGCTTTAGCCATGGTGATCTCTCAATCTCTTTACTTCTTCAGGGCCTGGGCGGCCTTGCGCGGACCCTTGCGGGTACGGGCGTTCGTGCGCGTACGCTGGCCGCGCATGGGCAGGCCGCGGCGATGGCGGAAGCCACGGTAGCAGCCGATGTCCATCAGGCGCTTGATGTTCATCGTCGTTTCACGGCGCAGGTCACCCTCGATCGTGAATGCGGCGATCTGGTCGCGGATCTTTTCCAGATCCCCGTCCGTCAGCTC
>DATKFT010001005.1:0-4008 GCA_035544335.1 Pseudorhodoferax sp. | reverse complement strand
GCCGGCGACGCCGTCGGCGAACAGCATCTCGGGCGTCATCTCGAACAGGTTGCGTGCCACAAATCGCGTGGGCGCGAGCTTGTCGCCTTCCGCCCGCTGCGCGTTGTTGGCCGCGTAGTTTTCATGGGAGCGCTTGACCAGGGTGTCGCTGCCCTCGATGCCCAGCACCTCGCGCGCCTGCGTGGCCAGGGGCAGGGTGAAGTTGCCCAGACCGCAGAACCAGTCGATCACGCGCTCATGCGGCTGCACATCGAGCAGGCCCAGCGCGCGGTGCACGAGCACGCGGTTGATGTGGGCATTGACCTGCGTGAAATCGGTCGGCCGGTAGGGCATGACGATGCCGTACTCGGGCAGCTCATAGCTCAGCTGCGGGCCACCCGTGTCGAGCAGGTGCACGGTGTCCGGCCCCTTGGGCTGCAGCCACCACTGGATGCCATGCGTCTGCGCAAAGGCGCGCAGCTGGGCCAGGTCGCCCGCGCTGAGCGGCTCCATGTGGCGCAGCACCAGCGCCGTCACGGCCGAGCCCACGGCCAGCTCGATCTGCGGCAGCGTCTCGCGCGCATCCATCGCGCCGATCAGGGCGCGCAGCGGCAACAGCAATGCGCTCACATGGGGCGGCAGCACGCGGCATTCGCGCATGTCGGCCACATAGCGGCTCTTGCGCTCGTGGAAGCCGACCAGCACCTCACCCTTCTTGCGCACGTAGCGCACGGACAGGCGGCCGCGGTCACGGTAGCCCCAGGCCGGGCCTTCGATCGGACGCAGCACACGCTCGGGCCGCAGGCGGCCCAGATGCCAGAGGTTGTCTTCGAGCACACGCTGCTTGACCGCGACCTGGGCCCCGATGTGCAGATGCTGCATCTTGCAGCCGCCGCACGCGCCTTCGTGCAGGCCAAAGTGCGGACAGGCCGGCCGCACGCGCTGCGAGGACGCGCGCAGCACCGCCGTCAGGCTGGCGTGCTCGAACTGGTTCTTCTTGCGGTGGACATTGGCCAGCACGCGCTCTGTCGGCAAGGCGCCTTCGATGAAGACGACCTTGCCGTCCTGGCGGCGTGCGACACCCTGTGCTTCGAGATCCAGCGCATGCACCTCCAGCCAGGGAGGCGCCGGGGTCGCAGGAGCGGTATCGGGTGGGGCGTCGGGTGGGGAAGCGGAATCGTGGGGGCAGGCGTCGGACATCGTCCGATTGTCTCAGGCCCAGGCCCCGCAGCCGGCCACGCGAACTGCCCCGTCTACAGCAGCGCGTCCTTGTCGACGCCGTTGCGCCCCAGGTGCTGCTTGAGCTTGCGCAGCGCGTCGTTCTGGATCTGGCGCACGCGTTCGCGCGTGAGGTTCAGCCGCACACTGAGCGTGTCCAGCGTCTCGGGCTCGCGGTCGTGCAGGCCGAAACGCCCCTCGAGCACCTCGCGCTCGCGTGCGGACAGCGCGCCGATCCAGGTCTCCAGCAGCTGCTCGACTTCGTGCGTGTGCGTGATGCTGGTGGGGTCGGGCGCCTGGTCGTCGGTCAGCGTGTCGGCCAGCGTGCCGCTCTCGTCGGAGCGGTCCAGCGCGGCATCGAGCGAGCGCGGCGTCTCGGCCAGCGCCAGCAGGTCGGCGACCTCCTGCACATCGCGCCCCAGCAGCGAGGCCACATCGTCCACGCGCACGCCGTCCGGGCGGATCGCCTGGAAGGCGGCATCGTTCTCCAGCGTGCGCCGGGCCCGCAACACCTGCTGCAGTTCGCGCACCACATGGACGGGCAAGCGGATCACACGCCCCTGGTTCATGACGGCGCGCTCGACCGCCTGGCGGATCCACCAGGTCGCATAGGTGGAAAAGCGAAAGCCGCGCTCGGGCTCGAACTTGTCGATCGCGTGCATGAGGCCGAGGTTGCCCTCCTCGATCAGGTCGCTCATGGGCACGCCGCGCCCCAGGTAGTTCTTGGCGATGCTGACGACCAGCCGCAGGTTGTGTTCGATCATCGCCTGACGCGCGGCGAAATCGCCCGCGCGTGCGCGCGTGGCCATGTCGAATTCTTCCTGCGGCGTGAACAGCGCGGTACGGCGCACGTCGCGCAGGTACATGGTCAGGATGTCGCTGGACTCGCCGTCCAGCGGCACGCCATCCAGCACGGCCTCGCGCTCCGGCGCGGCAGGCGGCGCGGCCTCGGAAGATGCCTGCAACGCATCCGGCTCGGGGGCGGGGCTGGATGCGTTGCGCTTTTTCATCGCCGGGCCGCTCCCACGATGAACGACGCCCTGCCCGGGGGGAGCACCCACACGCAGCAAGGAGCGTGGGCGCTTTGTGTCATGGGGCCGGGCGCGCTGGCAGGTACTTGAGCGGATCGACGGGCCGCCCCTGACGCCGGATCTCGAAGTGCAGCTTCACGCGGTCGGCATCGCTGCTGCCCATCTCGGCCACCTTCTGGCCCTTGCGCACGGTCTGGTCTTCCTTGACCAGCAGCGCCTGGTTGTGCGCGTAGGCCGTCAGGTAGGTGTTGTTGTGCTTGAGGATGATGAGGTTGCCGTAGCCGCGCAGACCGGCACCGGCATAGACCACCTTGCCGTCGGCCGCGGCCAGCACGGCATCGCCGGCCTTGCCGGCCAGGTCGACGCCCTTGTTCTTGGCCTCGTCGAAGGTGCCGATCATGGTGCCGGACGCGGGCCAGATGAAGCTCATGCGGTCGTCGCCGGCGTCCGCGCCAGCGCTGGCGGCCGGCGGCGGTGCAGCAGGCGCCGCGCTGGCAGCCGGCGCGGCCGGTGCACTGGCGGCCGGCTTGGCTGCGCTGGCCGTGCCTGCCGGCCCCAGGGGCGTCGCCTGCGGGCTGCTGGTCGGGGCCACGGGCCGCGCCATCACGCCGTTCTCGGCCACCTGGGCGCCCGGTGGCGCCACGCGCAGCACCTGGCCCACTTCGATCAGGTTCGCATTCTCGATGCCGTTCCAGCGCGCGATGTCGCGCCAGTTCTGCCCGGTCTCCAGGCCCACGCGGATCAGCGTGTCGCCCGGTTTGACGGTGTAGTAGCCGGGTTTGCCCGCATTGGGATCGACCGGGCGCGCAGGCGCCTCGGCCGTTGCCGCGCCGGCGGCCGGCTCAGCGGCACTTGTGCCGCGGTTCTCTACCGGTGCGCCGCGCACGGGCACGTTGCGACTCGCACACGCACCCAGTGACAACGCCACCATGAGCGCCACCATTCCGTGCCAACGTCGCCCTTCGCCCACCACCATGACCACACTCCGTATCAAGCAACGCCGGATTTTAAGGGTACGAAATGCACGGCCTCGAGTTGCTGCTGACGCAGCCCCTGGACCGTGCGGTCGATCACGAGCAGTGCCTGCTGCCCGCCTTCGCCGGCCACCGGCGCCACCAGGCGTCCGCCCACGGCCAGCTGGTCGACCCATGCCTGCGGCACCGCTTCACCGCCGGCCGCTGCAATGATGGCCGCATAGGGCGCGCCCTTGGCATAGCCCGCCATGCCATCGCCGAACAGCAGGTGCACGTTCGCGAGCCGGAACGGGCGCAGGTTCTCACGCGCCTTCTCGTGCAGGCCGCGCAGGCGCTCGATGCTGTAGACCTCGCGCGCCAGCAGCGACAGCACGGCCGCCTGGTAGCCGCAGCCCGTGCCGATCTCCAGCACGCGGCCGGGCTTGCCCTCGCGCGCCAGCTCGGCGCCCAGCAGCAGCTCGCACATGCGCGCCACCACGGTCGGTTTGGAAATCGTCTGGTTCAGGCCGATCGGCAGGCTGGTGTCCTCGTAGGCCTGCGCCACCAGCGCACTGTCGACGAAGCGGTCGCGTTCGACCGCCTCCATGGCCGCCAGCACCGCGGGCGACTGCACGCCGCCCGTGGCCAGGCGGGCCACCATGCGCTGGCGCATCGCGCGGAAATCGGGACGGGCCGGCAGCAGCGGCGCCACCGTGGCCGGCGCAGCCGCGCGCGGCCGGGCCGGCACCGGCCCTGTGTTCAAGCGTGCGGGAAAGCTCGGGCGCGTGGCCATCACGCGGCGGGATGCCCGCCCGCCAGGCCAGCGA
>DATKFT010001004.1:0-3984 GCA_035544335.1 Pseudorhodoferax sp. | reverse complement strand
TCGTGGTGCGCGCCGAGGAGCGCATCCGCGACGGCCTGCGCGCCTACGACGCGCTGCAGAAGATCCGCGCCGTGGCGCCGGGCCAGCCGGTGCCGCGCGATCTGCGCGAGGCCTTCGAGGCCCATGGCCACGAGCTCGGCTATGCGCTGCTGCTCAAGCGCTACGTGGACGACCCGCGCGAGGCCACGGGCGCCCAGATCGCCCAGGCAGCCTGGGACACCGTGCCGCAGGTGGCGCCGCTGTTCTGGCTGTTCCGCGTGATGGTGGGCATCGGCATGCTGCTGATCCTGCTGACGGGCACCTTCTTCGTGCTGTCGGCCCGGCGCGCGCTGGACCGGCACCGCTGGCTGCTCAAGGCCGCGGTCTGGGCGATCCCGTTGCCCTGGATCGCGATCGAGTCCGGCTGGCTCGTGGCCGAGTTCGGCCGCCAGCCCTGGGTCATCGAAGGCGTGCTGCCGACCGCGGTCGCGGTGTCCGACCTCGGCGTGCGCACGCTGCTGTTCACGCTGGCGGTCTACGTGCTGATCTACACCGCGCTGCTCGCGATCGAGGTCAAGCTCTTGCTCAAGACCATCCGCAAGGGACCGCCCGAGGAGCATGCGCCCCAGGTCGGCGTCGAACACCCAGCCGCGGGCCTGCCCGTTGCGACCGCCATCAAGGGAGCCTGACATGGTGCTGCACGAACTCCTGAACTACGACACGCTGCGCCTGATCTGGTGGGCGCTGCTGGGTGTGCTGCTGATCGGCTTTGCCGTGACGGACGGCTTCGATCTGGGCGTGGGCCTGCTGCTGCCGGCGGTGGCGCGCACGGACCTGGAACGCCGCGTGGCCATCAACAGCGTGGGCCCGGTCTGGGAGGGCAACCAGGTCTGGCTGATCCTGGGCGGCGGCGCCATCTTCGCGGCCTGGCCGCCGCTGTACGCGGTCTCGTTCTCGGGCCTGTACCTCGCGATGTTCGCCATCCTCGTGCCGCTGATCCTGCGGCCCGTGGCCTTCAAGTTCCGCAGCAAGCGGCCCGAGCCCGCCTGGCGTGCGCGCTGGGACGCCGTGCTGTGCATCGCCGGCCTGGTGCCCGCGCTGGTCTTCGGCGTGGCCATGGGCAATGTGCTGCTGGGCGTGCCGTTCCGCTTTGCGCCGGACATGCGCATCTTCTACGAGGGCGGCTTCCTGGGCCTGCTGAGTCCGTTCGCGCTGCTGTGCGGCGCGGTCTCGCTGGCCATGCTGGCCATGCACGGCAGCGCCTGGCTGCAGCTCAAGACCCAGGGGCCCGTGGCCGAGCGCGCGCGCCGCATCGGCAGCTGGGCCGCGCTGGCGACCATCGTGCTGTTCGCGCTGGGCGGCTGGGCATTGTGGACCTTCGTGGACGGCTACCGCATCACGAGCCCGATCAACCCCTTCGGGCCGTCCAACCCGCTGCTCAAGACCGTGGAGACCGCGCCGCGCGCCTGGTTCGCCAACTACGTCGCCCACCCCTGGACGCTGGCCGCGCCCGCGCTGGGCCTGGCCGGCTGTGCGCTGGCCTGGCTGGCGCAGCGGCTGCGCCGCGAGGTGCTGGCGCTGCTGGCGAGCGCGGCCGGCATCACGGGCATCGTGCTGACGGTGGGGGCCTCGACCTTCCCGTTCCTGCTGCCCTCGTCGCTGGACCCGCGCATGAGCCTGACCGTGTGGGACGCCTCGTCGTCCCACCTCACGCTGTTCATCATGCTGGTCGTGACGGCCATCTTCATCCCGCTGATCGTGGCCTACACGAGCTGGGTCTACAAGGTGCTGTGGGGCAAGGTGGACGAGCAGGCCATCCGCGACGAATCGACCCACGCCTACTGAACAGAACACGAAAGGACAAAGCGATGTGGTACTTCGCCTGGTTGCTCGGCCTGCCGCTGGCGGCGGCCTTCGCGGTCTTGAACGCGATGTGGTACGAACTCATGGACGACGACGCCGTGCGGCGCGAGAAGCTGGCCACGCCCTCGCCGCAGGAGCGTGGCAGCGTGCAGGAAGCCCTGTAGCGCAGCGGCGCCTGGGCGTTGCGTGTGGCGCGCGCGTTGGGTAGCCCCCCAGGCGGGCGCCGGTGGGATCCGCAAAAACCCTGATGGCACCGCGCTGGCTGCGCGTGTAGAGTGCGCCCCGCGTTGGGCTAACATTGCCCAGCTGCAAGCCGGAATCCCAACGATGCGGTTCTGGCCCAAGATGCCACCACGCTTCATCTGACCGCCAAAGTCGTCGGTCCTTGCCTGCCGGCCCTGTCTGCCGGCACTCCCCACTCCCGCGATCCGAACATCGACATCCCGTCGATGGCACGCGCACGCCTGGACGACGTACCAGGCTGCGTGCGCCTGGCCGGGGGAGTGGTGGCCCCACCCCAAGGAAGTACACCATGACTGCATCCCGTCGCCAGTTCCTCGGCGCCGTCTCCTCCACGGCCTTTGCATCCGCGCTGGCCCTTCGCGGCACCAGCGCATTCGCTGCGCAAGACAAGATCAAGGTCGTCGGCATCTACGACCTCTCCGGCGGTCTGGACATCTACGGCAAGCCCGTGGTCGACTGCCTGCGCTTCGCCGCCGAGGAGGTCAACCAGAAGGGCGGCCTGCTGGGCCGGCAGGTCGAGTTCGTGAACTACGACGCGCAATCGAACATGCAGCTGTACGCGCAGTTCGCACAGCAGGCGGCGCTGAAGGACAAGCCTGCCGTCGTGATGGCCGGCATCACCTCGGCTTCGCGCGAAGTCGTGCGGCCTGTCCTGGACCGCTACAAGACGCTGTACTTCTACAACAACCAGTACGAGGGGGGCGTCTGCGACCGCAACTACTTTGCGGCCGGCGTGACGCCCGCACAGACCGTGCAGAAGCTCGTCCCCCATGCCATCAAGAAGTGGGGCAAGAAGGTCTACATCGTGGCGGCCGACTACAACTATGGCCAGATCGTCTCCTCCTGGGTCAAGAAGTACGCGGCCGAAGCGGGCGGAGAGGCGATCGCCGTCGAGTTCTTCCCGCTCGATGTGACGAACTTCGGTTCGACGATCTCCAAGATCCAGGCCGCCAAGCCCGACTTCGTCTGGTCGGCGCTGGTGGGCGGTGCCCACATGTCCTTCTACCGCCAGTGGAAGGCCGCCAACATGGCCGGCAAGATCCCGATCGCGTCCACCACCTTCGCCGGCGGCAACGAACACGTGGTGCTGTCTCCGCAGGAGTGCAACGGCATCCTCATCTGCCAGAACTACGTCCAGGAGCTGCCCGGCGCGGCCAACCAGGACTTCGTGGCCCGCTTCCACAAGCGCTACGGCGCGAACTACCCCTACATCACCGAGCTCGGTATGGGCGCATACCAGGGCTTCATGCTGTGGGCCGAAGGGGTGCGGCGCGCCCAGTCCACGGACCGCCTGAAGGTCATCGCGGCGCTCGAATCCGGCCTGTCCATCGACGCGCCCAGCGGCAAGGTGGCGGTGGACCCCGTGACCCACCATTGCACGCTGGACGTGCACATCGCCGAGGTCCGCGACCGCAAGCTCAACCTGGTGGAGAGCTTTGCCCAGCAGGCGCCCGCCGACACGGCCGCGGTCTGCGACCTGCGCAAGAACCCGAACGACGCCAAGCAATACACGATCAAGTTCTGATCGGACGCTTCCATGGACCTCGCCGCCATTTTCACCCTCGAGGTCGTGGGCGCCATCGCCACGCTGGTACTCATGAGTATCGGCCTGGCGGTGGTCTTCGGGATGATGAAGATCATCAACCTGGCCCACGGCGAATTCATGATGCTCGGAGGCTATGTCGCCATCCTGGCAACCAACCGGTTCGGCGTGCCGATCTGGATCTCCATGCTGGTGCTGGCCCCGCTCGTGGTCGGCCTGTTCGGCGTGGCGGTGGAGCGGCTCCTGGTCCGCCACCTCTACGGCCGCATGGTCGACACCATGCTCGCGACCTGGGGCCTGAGCCTGGCATTGGTCGGTCTTGCCACCATGGTCTTCGGCAACACGACGGTCGGGAT
>DATKFT010001003.1:0-3182 GCA_035544335.1 Pseudorhodoferax sp. | reverse complement strand
GCCTACCAGCACACGGTCTACCTCAACGCCGAGGTGCGTCGGCGCGGCTTCAAGATCGTGCAGGCGGCCGAGATCTACACCGTGCCGCTGGCCATCTACTCGTCCAAGCACAGGTCGCTGGCCGAGCTGCCCCGGGGCGCGCGCATCGCGATCCCGTCCGACGAGGCCAACCAGGGCCGCGCGCTGCTCGCGCTGCAGGACCATGGCCTCGTCAAGCTCAAGGCCGGGCTGGACTTCTCGGCGCGCAGCCCCTCGCTGCTGGACATCGCCGAGAACCCCAAGGACATCAAGTTCCTCGAACTGGCCGTGCCGGCCGTGCCCAAGGCGCTGCCCGACGTGGACGCCGCGGCCGTCAACGCCAACGTGGCGCACCAGCAGGCCGGCCTCACGCTCAAGCAGGCCATCGGCGTGGAAAAGCCCGAGACCACCAAGCGCTACACGCAGCTGCTCGTCATCCGCGAAGCCGACAAGGACAAGCCCTGGGTGCCCACGCTGGTCAGCGCCTACCGTTCGCCCGAGGTGCGCCAGCTCATCGAGACGCAGTTCAAGGACGTCATGACGCCGGCGTTCTGATGGCCAGCCGTTCGCGCTCCGCCCGTGTCGCCGCAGGCCGCCATGCGCTGGCGGCCTGAGGACGTGCCGCTGTCCGTGCCCGCAGCCCCGGCGGGCGGCACGGCGCAGGCGCCCGTGATCCGCCTGCAGCAGGTCGGCAAGTACTTCGAGGACCAGCAGGGCCGCAAGCCCGCGCTGCAGGGCATCGACCTGGAGATCCGCCGCGGCGAGATCTTCGGCGTGATCGGGCGCAGTGGGGCCGGCAAGTCCACGCTGGTGCGCACGCTGAACCGGCTAGAGGACATCAGCGAGGGCCGGCTGCAGGTCTACGGCCTGGACGTGCCCGCGCTGCCGCGCGCCGAGCTCGTGCGGCTGCGCCGGCGCATCGGCATGGTGTTCCAGCACTTCAACCTGCTGGCCTCCAAGACCGTGTTCGACAACGTGGCGCTGCCGCTGCGCGTGGCCGGCGTGGCGCCGCAGCGCATCCGCGCACGCGTGGCCGAACTGCTCGAGCTCGTGGGCCTGGCCGACAAGGGCCGTGCCTATCCCTCGCAGATCTCGGGCGGCCAGAAGCAGCGCGTGGCGATCGCGCGCGCGCTCGTGCACGAGCCGCAGATCCTGCTGTGCGACGAGGCCACCTCGGCACTGGACCCCGAGACCACGCGCGCCATCCTCGCGCTGCTGCAGCAGATCCAGCGCCGGCTGGACCTGACCGTGGTGCTGATCACGCACGAGATGGCGGTGGTGCGCCAGGTCTGCGACCGCGTGGCCGTGCTCGAGCGCGGCCGCATCGTGGAGACCGGCCAGGTCTGGCAGGTGTTCGGGCGGCCGCAGCATGCGGCCACGCGCGCGCTGCTGGAGCCGCTGGGCCAGGGCGGTGGCGAGCAGGCTTTGCTGCAGCGTGTGCAGGCAGCACCGCCCGGGCCCGGGGCCTGGGCAATCGTGGCCGTGCACTACGAGGGCACGGACGGTGCGCCGGCCTGGCCGGACCTGGCGGGCGCCACAGACGCAGCCACAGGCACAGCCAGCGGCGTGCGCATCGTCTCGGCCAGCGTGGCGCAGCTGCACGGCCATGGCTATGGCCGGCTGCTGCTGGCCGTGCCGCAGGCGGCCGGCCTCGTGCAGCGCCTGGCCGGCGCGGCCCCTGCCGCCGCCTCTGCCGCGACCCGAACCGAACTGCTGGGCTATGTCGAATCCCTTGATTGAGAAGTTCATCCAGGCCTTCCTGGACACGCTGGCCATGGTCGGCGCCTCGGCGCTCGTGGCCATCGCGCTGGGCCTGCCGCTGGCGCTCGTGCTCGTGCTCACGGCACCCGGCGGCCTGTACCGCGCGCCGCGCCTGCACCGCGTGCTGTCGGTGCTCGTGGACGGCGTGCGCGCCACGCCCTTCATCGTGATGCTGGTGCTGCTGATCCCGCTCACGCGCCTGCTGGTGGGCAGCGCCGTGGGCGTGCAGGCCGCCATCGTGCCGCTGGCCATCAGCATCACGCCGTACTTCGCGCGCATCGCCGAAGTCAGCCTGCGCGAGGTCGACCGCGGCCTCGTCGAGGCGGCCCAGGCCATGGGCTGCGAGCGCTGGCACATCGTGCGCCACGTGCTGCTGCCCGAGGCCATGCCGGGCATCGCCGCGGCCGTCACGATCACGCTCGTGGCGCTGTTCAACCTCTCGGCCATGGCCGGCGTGCTGGGCGCCGGCGGGCTCGGCGACCTGGCCATCCGCTACGGCTTCGACCGCTACGAGCCCGCCATCATGGGCTGGGTGGTGCTGGTGCTGTTCGTGCTCGTCACGGGCACGCAGCTGACGGGCGACCGGCTCGTGCGCTGGCTGCGGCGCTGGCGCTGAGCGCCATGACCGGGGCCGGGGCCGGCCGGGCGCTGGCGCGGCACAGCGCGGTTCAGCGGCCCGGGGGCGGCGTGCCCAGCGGCGGCGTGCTCAGGGGCGGTGTGCTCAGTGGCGGCGTGCGGACCCGGCAGGCCTGCTCGAACGCGTGGGCATAGGCCAGCAGCCGCGCCTCGGTGTAGTCCAGGCCCAGCAGCTCGGCGCCGATCGGCACGCCCAGCGGCGCCGTCGGCGTCGCAGCCGAGAAGCCCGCCGGGAAGCTCACGGCCGGAAAGCCCGTGGCGTTGGACAGCACGCCGTTGCGCTCGGCCTGCGCGTCCTCGCCGATCGGCACGACGAGGATGCTTTGCAGCGGGTAGAGCACCGCGTCGATCTGCAGCTCCGCCATCCTGGCCGCCAGCGCGATGCGCAGCCGCTCGCGGTTCAGCAGGCGGATGCGGTAGTCCTCGCTGTCCATCGCGTGCTGCAGGTGCAGTTCCTGCTCCAGCACGGCCTGGATGGACGGCAGCACCGTCTTCGTCGCGACCAGCTGCGCGAGCGAGCGCCCGGGCGCATCGGCCGGCAGCGCCGCGCCATGGCGCGCGAACGCGGCGCAGGCCTCGTGGCTGTCGGTGGCCACGCGGCCCGTGAGCCCGGCCAGCTCGGGCATCTCGAACTCCAGCACCGTCGCCCCGAGCGCGCGCATGCGCTGGGCCACGCCGCGCAGGCAGGCCGACACCTCCTGGTGGCGCGGCGCGCTGCCCAGCAGCGTGGTAATGAGGCCGATCCTGGCGTCCTGCAGTGCGTGGGC
>DATKFT010001002.1:0-2374 GCA_035544335.1 Pseudorhodoferax sp. | reverse complement strand
ACTGGCGGCGGCCGAGGCCGGCGTGCAGTCGGCCCAGGCCGCGGCCGTGGCCGCGCGCGAGCAGCTCGCCAGCAACCAGTCCATGACCGAAGGCACGAACGTGGAGCAGCACCCCAGCGTGCAGGCCGCGGCCGCCAAGGTCCGCGAGGCCTGGCTGGCCACGCAGCGCGCGGCGCTGCCGGCGCCGGTCTCGGGCTATGTGGCCAAGCGCAGCGTGCAGCTGGGCCAGCGCGTGGCCGCCGGCACGCCGCTGATGTCGGTGGTGCCGCTGGACCAGCTCTGGGTGGACGCCAACTTCAAGGAAGTGCAGCTGCGCAACATCCGGATCGGCCAGAGCGTCAAGCTGACCGCCGACGTGTACGGCAAGAAGGTCGAGTACAAGGGCCAGGTCGCCGGCCTGGGCGTGGGCACGGGCGCGGCCTTCTCGCTGCTGCCGGCGCAGAACGCCACGGGCAACTGGATCAAGGTCGTGCAGCGCGTGCCCGTGCGCATCGCGCTGGATCCGCAGCAGCTCGTGGCCAACCCGCTGCGCGTGGGCCTGTCCATGGACGTGACCGTGGACGTGACGCACAAGGACGGCCGCACGCTGGCCGAGGCGCCGCGCAGCGCGCCGCTGGCGGCCACGGCCGTCTATGCGGCCGATGCGCGCGGCGCCGACGAGCAGGTGCGCCGCGTGATCGCGGCCAACATCGGCCAGGCCGCGCGCAGCGGTGCTGCGCACGTGGCGCGCGCACCGGCCCGCGCGGCCGCGCTGCAGACGGCCCAGACCGCACACTGAGGACGGCTCGCCCGCAGCTCCATGAGCACCACCGCCTTCGCCCGCCCGGCGCCGCTGCAGGGCAGCGCGCGCATGTGGGGCACGGTCGCCCTGTCGGCCGCGACCTTCATGAACGTGCTGGACACGTCCATCGCCAACGTTTCGCTGCCGGCCATCGCCGGCGACCTGGGCGTGAGCCCCAACCAGGGCACCTGGGTCATCACCAGCTTCGCCGTGGCCAACGCCATCGCCGTGCCGCTCACGGGCTGGCTGTCGCAGCGCTTCGGCCAGGTGCGCCTGTTCGTGACCAGCGTGCTGCTGTTCGTGCTGGCCTCCTGGGCCTGCGGCCTGGCGTCCAGCATGCCGGCGCTGATCGCCATGCGCGCCGTGCAGGGCTTCGTCGCCGGGCCCATGATCCCGCTGTCGCAGTCGCTGCTGCTGGCCAGCTATCCGCCGGCCCTGGCGGGCACGGCCATGGCGATGTGGGCCATGACCACGCTGGTGGCGCCCGTGATGGGGCCGCTGCTGGGCGGCTGGATCACGGACAACATGTCCTGGCCCTGGATCTTCTACATCAACGTGCCGGTGGGCCTGCTGGCCGCGTTCGGCGCCTGGCGCATCTACACCAGCCGCGAGAGCCAGATCCGCAAGCTGCCCATCGACGCCACGGGCCTGGCCCTGCTGGTAGTCTGGATCGCCTCGCTGCAGATGATGCTGGACCTGGGCAAGGAGCACGACTGGTTCCATTCCAACCTCATCGTGGGTCTGGGCGTGGTGTTCCTGATCGCGTTCGCGGTGTTCCTGGTCTGGGAGCTCACGGCCGAGCACCCGGTCGTGGACCTGCGGCTGTTCGCGCGGCGCAATTTCTGGGGTGGCACGCTGGCGACCTCGGTGGCCTACGGCCTGTTCTTCGGCAATGTGGTGCTGCTGCCGCTGTGGCTGCAGCAGTTCATGGGCTACACCGCCACCGACGCGGGCATGGTCACGGCACCCGTGGGGCTGCTGGCGCTGGTGCTGTCGCCCATCGTGGGCAAGACCGTGCACAAGGTCGACCCGCGGCGCTATGTGACCTTCGCGTTCCTGACCTTTGCACTGGTGCTGTGGATGCGTTCGCGCTTTTCCACGCAGGCCGACATGCTGACCATCCTGCTGCCCACGCTGATCCAGGGCGTTGCGATGGCCTTCTTCTTCATCCCGCTGACCACGATCACGCTGTCGGGCATCACGCCCGAACGCATGCCCGCGGCCTCGGGCCTGTCGAACTTCGCGCGCATCACGGCCGGCGCCATGGGCACCTCGATCGCCACCACGGTCTGGGAGGACCGCGCGGCGCTGCACCACGCGCAGCTGACCGAATTCGTGCAGCGCGGCAGCGAGGCCACGCAGCAGGCGCTGCAGGTCTACCGCAGCGCCGGGATGAACGCCGACCAGGCGCTCGCGCAGGTCAACCGGCTGGTCGACCAGCAGGCCTTCATGCTCGCGGCCAATGACGTCTTCTATGCCTCGGCCGCGCTGTTCATGCTGCTGATTCCGCTGGTCTGGCTCACGCGGCCGCAGCCCGCCAGCGCCGGAGCCGCCGACGCCGCGGCAGGGGCGCACTGAGTCGGTGCACCGGCC
>DATKFT010001001.1:0-7781 GCA_035544335.1 Pseudorhodoferax sp. | reverse complement strand
GTGATGCACGACTTCGCGCACCAGATCCAGTCCGGCACCGTCAAGATCAACCGCACGACCACGGGCAACCTGGTCAACGCGCCCTTCGGCGGCATCAAGCAGTCCAGCACCTCCACGTTCCGCGAATCGGGCCGCGCCGGGCTGGAGTTCTTCACCCAGATCAAGACCATTTACCGAGGCTGCTGACATGAAACCATCACTCAAGATCGAACGCGCCGAAGCCCGGCTCATGGCCGACGCCGCGCTGCGCAAGGCCCAGGAGATCGGCGTGGCCGAGACCGTCTGCATCGCCGACGACGGCGGCTTCCCGCTCGTGCTCGAACGCATGGACGGCGCGCGCGTGACGGGCCCGCAGATCGCCTGGAACAAGGCCTTCACGGCCGCGGGCCACAAGCGCTCCACGCATTTGTTCACCACGCCGCCGAACGGCCCGGCCCTGCCCGGCAACGAGGCCTTCGGCATCCAGCTCTCGTTCGAGGGGCGCTTTGCGGCCTTCGTGGGCGGCTACCCCATCGTCGTGAACGGCGAGGTGGTCGGCGGCGTGGGCCTGTCGGGCGGCAACGGCGAGCAGGACACGGCCTGCGGCGTGGCCGCGCTGCAGGCTCTGGCCGAGCACCTGGCCGGACAGCACGAGGTGCTGGTCGCGGCCGACATCAAGAAGTAGCCCGCGCGCAGGACACCATGGAATTCCGCGTGCATTGGCTCGAGGGCGACACCAGCTTCGGCGTGGCGCCCGGCGAGAGCGTGCTGGACGCCGCGCTGCGCCAGCAGGTCGCGCTGCCGCACGACTGCCGCTTCGGCGGCTGCGGCAGCTGCCGTGTGCAGCTGCGCCAGGGCAGCGTGCAGTACGAGGAGATGCCGTTCGCGCTGACGCCCGAGGACGCCGCGCGCGGCGAGGCCCTGGCCTGCCAGGCGCGGCCCTGCAGCGACCTCGTGCTGAGCGTGGCGCCGCCGCTGCAGTGCTCGCCGCCCACGCGGCTGCGGGCCATCGTCGAGCGCGTGGACGCGCTGGCCAGCGACGTGGCGCACCTGCAGCTGCGCCTGGCCGACGCGCCCGACCTGGTCTATGCGCCGGGCCAGTACATGAACGTGCTGCTCGGCGAGGCCGGCCACCGCAGCTTCTCGATGGCCTCCAAGCCCGACGGCGGGCGCGTGGACTTCCATGTGCGCCGCATCGCGGGCGGGCGCTTCACGGAGCAGGCGCTCGCGCGGCTGGCGCCCGGCGACGCGCTCGACGTCGAGGTTCCGCTGGGCCAGTTCCGCTACCACCGCGAGGACGAGCGGCCCATCGCCATGCTGGCCACGGGCACGGGCCTGGCCCCGCTCAAGGCCATGCTGGAGGCGCTCATGGACGACGACGACTGCCCACCCGTGAGCCTGTACTGGGGCATGCGCGACGAGGCCGGGCTCTACCTGCACCAGCAGATCCCGCAATGGACCGAGCGCCTGTACGACTTCCGCTACGTGCCCGTGCTCTCGCGGCCCGGCACCGGCTGGAGCGGGCGCACAGGCCATGTGCAGCAGGCCCTGCTGCAGGACCTGCCCGACCTGTCCGAGCACGCCGTCTACCTGTGCGGCTCGCCGGCCATGGTGGCCGACGCGCGCAGCGCCGTGCTCGCGCACGGCGCCGATCCCGCGCATGTCTACGCGGACGCCTTCACGTTCCAGTAACCCGCACGGGCGCGGCGCGCGCCAGACCGCAAGGAGTTGGAGATGGATCTCGGAATCGCGGGCCGCACGGCCCTGGTGTTCGGCGGCAGCAAGGGCATGGGCCGCGCCTGTGCACGCCACCTGGCGCTGGCCGGTGTGCAGGTCTGCATCGCCGCGCGCACGGAGAGCACGCTGCGCGAGGCCGCGGCCGCGCTGCAGGCCGACACGGGCCAACCCGTGCGCCACGTGGTCGCCGACATCACGACCGCGGCCGGCCGCGACGCGGCGCTGGCCGCCTGCCCCGCGCCGGACATCCTGCTCAACAACGCCGACGGCCGCCCGCCCGGCGATTTCCGCGAGTGGTCGCCGGCCGACTGGCACAGCGCGCTGGACGCGATGATGGTCGGCCCGATCGAGATGATCCGCCGCACGGTGGACCCCATGATCTCGCGCGGCTTCGGCCGCATCATCAACATCGTGGCGCGCAGCGTGAAGTCGCCGCAGGCCGAGCTGGGCCTGTCCAACGGCGCGCGCTCGGGCCTGGTCGGCTTCGTGTCGGGGCTGTCGCGCCAGACCGTGCGCCACAACGTGACGATCAACAACCTGCTGCCCGGCGCGTTCGCGACCGACGCGCAGCACCACCATGTGCGCAAGATGGCCGAGCAGTCCGGCCGCAGCTTCGCCGACATCTGGCACGAGCGCGAGGCCGGCACACCGGCCGGCCGCTTCGGCGACCCCGAGGAGATCGGCGCGCTGTGCGCCTTCGTGGCCTCGCGCCACGCGGGCTACATGACGGGGCAGAGCCTGCTCGTGGACGGCGGCTCGTTCCCGGGCACCTTCTGAGCGGCGCAGCGGCCCGCGCACGGAGCGGGCCGCACGCGCGGCACAGAACCACGGAACGCAGACGAAATACGGCGGACCGCAGACGAAACCACCTGCCGGCCGGGGCGCCGCCGGCCTAGCATCCTTGCGACCCCGGCCACCAGGAGCGGCGCACGCCCCGGCGGCCGGCCCCACCACTGCGTGCCAGCCGCCGCCACACGCGCCATCCCGCATCCGAGCATGACCCATCCCATCGCGGCCACACCCTATGGCCGTCTCGCAGGCCGCTTCCTGGACCACGGCATCGCGCGCTTTCTCGGCATCCCCTATGCGGCCGCGCCCGTGGGCGCGCTGCGCCTGCGTTCGCCGCGCGCGGCCACGCCCTGGTCCGGCACGCGCGAAGCCGCGCGGCCGGCACCGGCCAGCCTGCAGACCCTGGGCGGCAACCAGGCCTGGCTCAACGAGCCCATCGCGGCACAGTCCGAGGACTGCCTGTACCTCAACATCTGGACCCCGTCGCTGTCGGGCAGCGCGCCCGTGCTCGTGTGGCTGCACGGCGGGCAGACGCGCAACGGCCATGGCGCCTCGCCGGCCATCGATGGCGCGGCACTCGCGGCCACGGGCACCGTGGTGGTCACGCTCAACTACCGGCTCGGCGCGCTGGGCGGGCTCGCGCATCCGGCGCTGGAAGATGACGCGAGCGGCCTGTGCGCGAACTGGGGCCTGCAGGACAAGCTCGCCGCGCTGGACTGGGTCGCCGAATGCATCGCGGGCTTCGGCGGCGACCCCGCGCGCGTCACGCTGGGCGGCCAGTCCTCGGGCGCGGCCAACGCGGTGCTGATCGCGCAGCACGGCCTGGCCCAGGGCCGCTACCGCGGCCTCATCGCGCAGAGCCCACCGCTGTTCCGCCCGCCCATGTTCGCCGCACTCGACGCCGCCGCGGCCTACACCGAGGCCCTGGCCGAGCGGCTGGGCGTGGACGTCGCGGGGCTGCGGCAGATCGATGGCCCCGCGCTGCAGCAGGCCGAGCATGCCTTCGCGACCTCGCCCGAGCTGCTGGCCCGCATGGGGCGGCCGCGCACGGCGCCCGTGCTGGACGGGCGGCTGCTGCGCGCCTGGCCCTACGACGGTGCCGTGGTCCCGTTGCCGATGCTGGCCGGCTGGACCCGGACCGAGGCGGACTTCTGGTTCGACCTGCGCGACGGTGCGGGCGCGCCGATCGCGCCCCTGAAGCCGCCGCAGACGCAGGATGCGCTGCGCACGCGGCTCGCGGGCCTCATCGCCCAGCACTACGCCTTCGCAGAAGCGCCCACGCCCGAGGCCGTCGCAGCGGCCTACGCGGATGCGGGCAGCGTGGAACAGGCCTGGCGCGACACCTACACCGACCTCGTGTTCCGCGCGCCCATCCTGCGCCTGCTGGGCCAGCAGGCCCGCGCGGGGCAGGCCGCCTGGGGCTACGAGTTCGCGTTCCCGCTGGCCGGCACCGCCGCGAGCACCCCCCATGCCGCGGACGTGCCCTTCGTGTTCGGCACGCAGGCGCACCCGCACCTGGCGCCCAAGATCGGCAGCGGCCCGCAGGTGACCACAGTGTCGGCCGCCATGCGCGCAGCCTGGGCCGCGTTCGTGCACACGGGCCGGTTGCCGGCTGCCGGTGGCGCTGCCTGGCCGGCCTTCGACACCGCGGCGCCGCGCGTGATGCGCTTCGGCCCGCCGCAGCCCGGCCTGGCCGGGCTCGACCGTCCGGCCGGACTGGCCTGCTGGCCGGCCTATGCGTAGCCCGGCAGCGCGCTCGACGCCCCTGTCCAGGAACACCCAGACCATGGCTCTCTCCGGCGTTTCGCCACGTTCGCTGCGCCACGCGCTGGCGCGCCTGCTCGCGGCCGCCAACGCCGCCGGCGCAAAGGCCGAAGCCGTGATGCTGGCCGAGCACGGCATGCCGGGCCAGTCGCACATGCTCATGCAGGACCGCAACAGCCTGCAGCTGGCCAAGTGGCTGGCGCAATGGATCGCCGCCAAGGCGCCGCGCTGAGAGCGCGTCCTCCCGGCGGTCTCCATGGCGCTCTGCTGGACAATGGCGGCCCTGGCAGCCCCTGCGTCATCGGGCCTGCCGCAGGAGAACGCCATCGCCACCCGCCTGCACGCCACGGCCCTGCCGCCCGCGCCACCCGCAGCCCATGGCCGCTCGCGCCAGCAGCTGCCCGCGTCGGTCGGGGAGTGCTTCACCGAGCGCGTGGCGCTGGACAGCGGACTCGTGGTGCTGCGCTCGCGCTACCGGCCGGCCGTCGACCTGGTCGAGGAAAGCGCGCCACCGGCCGGCAACGCCAGCACGCTCGTGGTCACGCTGGGGCTGGCCGGCGCCTCGGGCTATGTGGCCGCCGACGGGGCGCGGCTGGGCTTTCGTGCCGGGCACACCACGGTCTCGGCCTTCCGGCAGGGCGCCGGCGAGCGGCACTTTTGCGCCGGCTCCTCGGTGGCCCAGCTGCGGCTGCTCGTCGACATGCCGCTGCTGGCGCGCTACCTGGGCCATGCGCCCGATGTCGAGCCGCTGCGGCCCGGCAGCGTGCGCGAACTCGGCTTCGGCCCCAGCACGGCCGCCAGCAGCGCGCACGCCGCGGCGCTGCTGCGGCAGTTCGATGCGCCGGCGCCCGACCTGCTGGCCATGCACATCCACGCGCTGAGCCTGCTCGCGGAACAGCGCTGCGGGGTGCTGGCGCACAGCGCGCTCGGCGCACACAGCGCGCCCGCGGCCGGCGGCCTGCCGCCTGAGGACGTGCGCCGGCTCGAGCAGCTGCGCGACCTCATGCACACCCAGATGGACCGGCCGCTGTCCCTGGCCTACCTCTGCGCGGCGGCGGGCATGGGCGAATCCAGGCTCAAGGCGGCCTGGCAGCGCCTGTTCGGCAGCAGCCCGCTGCGCACGCTGACCGAGATCCGCATGCGCCGCGCGCGCACGCTGCTGGAGGCCGGCGGCCACGTGGCACAGGTCGCGTGGCAGGTGGGCTATGCGCACCCGAACAACTTCAGCGCGGCGTTCACGCGCTTCCACGGCCGCACGCCGAAATCGATCGCAGGGCCGCGCGGCTGAGCGCGCCAGCCTGCACGCCCGGCCCGCGTTCAGATCTCCGCGCTCAGAAGCCCGCGGCCAGTCCGTCGCGGCGCGGGTCGCTGGCGATCTGGTAGCCCTCGACCGCGGGGTCGCCCATGCGGCACAGGAACTGGCCCGCGCCGAAGTCCTGGTAGGGGTCGTCGATCACGCCCACATGGTGGCCCAGCGCCTGCAGGCCGGCCACGGTGGCCGGGTCCATGGCCGCCTCGACGTTGATCTCCAGGCCCTCGTTGACGCGCCAGCGCGGCGCATCGCAGGCCGCCTGCGGCGACTGCTGCCAGTCGATCATGCGCACCAGCGTCTGCACATGGCCTTGCGGCTGCATGTTGCCGCCCATCACGCCGAAGCCCATGAGCGGCTGGCCACCCTGCGTCAGAAAGGCCGGGATGATGGTGTGGAACGGGCGCCTGCCGGGCCCGACCAGGTTGGCGCGGTTCGGTACATCCGGGTTGGTGCCGAAGCCATGGCCGCGGTTCTGCAGGCTGATACCGAAGCCCGGCTCCACGACGCCCGAGCCGAAGCCCGAGAAGTTGCTCTGGATGAAGCTGACCATCATGCCGCTCTCGTCGGCGGCCGTGAGGTAGATCGTACCGCCCTGCACGGGGTTGCCGGCCCCGAAGTCCTGCGCGCGGCGCGGGTCGATCAGCCGCGCGCGTGCGGCCAGGTAGGCCGGGTCCAGCATCTGCTCGACCGTGACCTCCATGCCTGCGTCGGCCACGTAGCGGTAGACATCGGCGAAGGCGAGCTTCATGGCCTCGATCTGCAGGTGCTGGGCCGGGGCGGAGTCCAGCGCCAGCGCGGACAGCTCGAAGTGGGACAGGATGCCCAGCGCGATCTGCGCCGCGATGCCCTGCCCGCCCGGCGGGATCTCGTGCAGCGTGTAGCCGCGGTAGTCCTGCGCCAGCGGCGTGACCCATTCGGCGCGGTGGGCCGCCAGGTCGGCCATGGCCAGTGCGCCGCCATGGCGCTGCACGAAGGCCGTGACGGCCTCGGCGATCTCGCCCTCGTAGAAGGCGCGGCCCTGGGTCGCACCGATCGCACGCAGCGCGCGCGCCATGGCCGGAAAGGCCACCCATTCGCCGACGCGTGGCGCGCGCCCGCGCGGCAGAAAGGTCTCGGCAAAACCGGGCTGCTGCGCAAGTTCGGGCGCGCCCGCGGCCCACTTCTGCGCCACGACGGGCGGCACGAGGTAGCCGCGCTCGGCGATCTCGATGGCCGGCGCCATGAGCTCGGCGAACGGCAGCTTGCCGTAGCGCCCGTGCAGGGCCACCCAGGCGCTGACCGCACCGGGCACCGTGACCGAGTCGACGCCGCGCCGCGGCGGCTTGGCCTGGCGGCCGTAGCGGCGCTCGAAGTAGTCGAGTGACCAGGCCTGCGGCGCGCGGCCCGAGGCGTTGAGCCCCTGCAGCTGCTGGCCGTCCCACAGGATGCAGAACGCGTCCGAGCCCAGCCCGTTGCTGACGGGCTCGACGAGGGTCATGGCTGCGGCCGCCGCGATCGCGGCGTCCACCGCGCTGCCGCCACGCCAGAGCATGCGCAGCCCGGCCTGCGCGGCCAGCGGGTGCGAGGTCGAGACCGCATTGCGCGCGAACACCGGGATGCGCGTGGACGGGTAGGGATTGGCCGACGAGGAGCGGAAATCGTGCATCAGAGGGATTCGGTGCAAAAGGGAAAACCGGGCGCAGCAGGATCTGGGTGCTCAGCTGTGCAGCCTTGCCACCACCTCCTCGGACTCCAGCACGTCGCCGAAGAACAGCATCCAGTGGTGCAGGCAGGCCAGGTGCTCCTCGGGCGTCACGGCCGACAAGGTGTCCTGCACCATGGTGGTCGCGTAGTCCATCATCATCGCGTCGCGCGCCGTCGATTCGCAGCAGGCATTGGTCACGGTGCCGCCGATCAGCACATGGCGGATGCCGTTGCGCTTGAGCACGGCGTCGAGCTCCGACGAGCCCGGCGCCAGCGCGCTGTAGCAGCGCTTGGTCACGCGCACGTCCTGCGGCGCGACATGCAGGCCGTCCGCCAGTTCGTAGCCCGCGTGCTTGCGGCTCAGCTCCACGAGGCGGCGCGCGCTGCGCTCGGGTGTCAGCATCTTGGCATGGTGGTGCGACCAGAAGCCATCGGCACCGTCCGAGCAGGTCTGGATCCAGACCACCAGGCCACCCGCGGCGCGCACGGCGTCGGCCAGCCGGTTCACGGCCCCGAA
>DATKFT010001000.1:0-3531 GCA_035544335.1 Pseudorhodoferax sp. | reverse complement strand
CGTGGTGGAGCCGCAGCAGCGTCTGTCGTTCCAGACCGAGCGCGACCCCAGCCTCACGGGCGCCGTGCGCGTGGCCATGGACGCGCTGCCGCCGCTGGCGTTCAACGAGCGCAAGGTCATCGCGCGCCGTGCGGCCTTCGCACTGCGCCGCGGTGACGTGGCCAACCTGGGCTTCGGCATGCCGGACGGCGTGGCGACCGTGCTGGCCGAGGAGGGCCTGGGCGAGCAGGTCGCGTTCACGCTGGAGCAGGGCCACATCGGCGGGGTGCCGGCCTCGGGCGCCGACTTCGGCCTGGCCCGCAACCAGATGGCCATGGTCGACGCCGGCTACCAGTTCGACTGGTACGACGGGGGCGGCCTGGACATCGCGATCCTCTCCTTCGCCCAGGTCGATGCCAGGGGCAACGTGAACGTGAGCAAGTTCGGTGGCCGCATCGCGGGCATCGGCGGCTTCGTCAACATCTCGCAGGGGGCCAAGCGCGTGGTGTTCGTCGGCACGCTCAAGGCCGGCCGCCAGCGCCTGGCGTTCTCCGAGGCCGGGGTGCGCGTGCTGCAGGAGGCGACGTCGGCCAAGTTCGTGCCGCAGCTGGAGCAGATCTCCTTCAGCGGCGTCTACGCGAGCCGCTGGAAGGTGCCCGTGACCTACGTGACCGAGCGCGCCGTGTTCGCGCTCGACGAAGAGGGCCTCGTGCTGACCGAGGTGGCCCCGGGCCTGGACCTGGAGCGCGATGTGGTTGGGCAGATGGGTTTTCGGCCGCGCATCTCGGCCACGCTCAAGACGATGGACGCGCGCCTGTTCGCCGAGCGCCACATGGGCCTGGAACTGGCCGCTGCGGCCGCAGCGGCCACCCTGGCCACCGGGGAGGCCTGAGACATGGCGCTCATCCTCCAAGAGCATTCGGCGCAGACCCGTGTGCTGCTGCTGACCTTCAACCGGCCGGAGCGCCACAACGCGCTGTGCAAGCCGCTGCTGCAGGAACTCGACGCGGCGCTGCGCGCTGCGGCCCAGGACCGGAACGTGGGCTGCATCGTGATCACGGGTGCGGGCGAGCGCGCCTTCAGCGCCGGCGCCGACATCCAGGAGCAGACCGGCTTCTCGCCCGACGACGCCTACGCCCACATGCGCTGGGGCCAGGATCTGTTCACGCGGCTGGAGCGGCTGGCCAAGCCCACGATCGCCGCGATCAATGGCTTCGCGCTGGGCGGCGGACTCGAACTGGCGCTGGCCTGCGACCTGCGCACGGCCAGTGCCACGGCCCAGCTCGGCCTGCCCGAGATCACCTTGGCCAACCTGCCAGGCTTTGGCGGCACGCAGCGGCTGCCGCGCCTGATCGGTGCATCGCACGCCAAGCAGATCGCCATGACGGGCCTGCGCGTCGATGCGCAGCGCAGCTGCGCGCTGGGGCTCGTGAACTCCGTCCATGCACCGGCGGACCTGCTGAAGGACACGGTGCAGCTCGCACAGACGATCGCCTCGCGCGCGCCTGCTTCGCTGCAGGCCATCAAGCAGGTCATCGACGACGGCCTGCGCAGCAGCCTGGATGCGGGCATGGAGGCCGAGGCGCGCGCCGTTGCCCGGCTCTGGGGCTCGGCCGAGCAGCAGGCGGCCCAGCAGAAATTCTTCTCCAAACGCGCTTCCTGAACGCGGGGCGAAACGACATGGACACACCACACCAGAGCCGCCGCGCGGCCATCGTCACCGGCGCGCGGCGCGGCATCGGCCGCGCCATTGCCTACTGCCTGGCCGACGCCGGCTTCGATCTGTGCCTCAATGACCTGGTCGGCGACGACGCGATGGCAGAGACCGGCGCCGAGGTGCGCCGCCGCGGCGCCCGGCTCGCCACCGTGCTGGGCGACATCGCCGAGACGAGCACGCACGCGGACATCGTCGGCAGCGCCTGGGAGGCCTTCGGCCGCGTCGACTGCCTCGTGAACAACGCGGGCGTCCAGGTGCGCCGGCGCGAAGACCTCATGCGGGTCCAGCCCGACGATTTCGACCGCTTGCTGCGGGTCAACCTGCGCGGCACCTTCTTTCTGACGCAGGCGGTGGCCGCGCGCATGTTGCAGGAATCCGGCGAGCGCGAGGGGCGCTGCATCGTGACGCTGTCGTCCGCCAACGCCGCCATGGCCTCGGTCGAGAAGGGCGGGTACTGCATCGCCAAGAGCGGCCTGTCGATGATGAACAAGCTGTTCGCCGCGCGGCTGGCCGCCCATGGCATCTGCTGCCACGAGATCCAGCCCGGCCTGATCGAGACGGACATGACCGCGCCCGTGCACGGCATGTACGGCGAGCGCATCCGCCAGGGGCTCACGCCGATCCCGCGCTGGGGCCAGCCCCTGGACATCGGCCGCGCGGTCGCCGCGCTGGCCACGCAGGCCATGCCGTTCACGACCGGACACGCGTTCCAGATCGACGGCGGTCTCCAGCTCTCCCGGCTGTGACGGTGCCTGCGCCATCGACACGCCGTTCCTCCATCCCACACCAAGGACTTTCCATGCCCGTTCCGTTCCAGGCCGTCGGCTCGATTCCCGCCGCACTGCTGCCCTTCCATCCCGACTTCCGCATCGACGAAGCGTCGTTCCGCGCCCATCTGCGCGACCTGGCGGGCACGCGGGGCGTGACCGCCATCACGGTCAATGGCCATGCGTCCGAGGTCAGCTCGTGCACCTTCGAGGAGCAGACCCGCGTCATGGCGCTGGCCGCGGACACGGTGGGCGCGAGCACGCCGCTGGTCGCCGGCATCCACACGGAAAGCTCGCTGGAAGCCGCACGGCTGGCAAAGATGTCCGAGCGCGAAGGCGCCTCGGCCTTGCTGGTGTTTCCGCCGTCCCTGCTGACGGCGGGCCAGCGCGACGAGATGGTGCTGGGCCACTTCCAGCACATTGCCAACGCGTCGTCCCTGCCGATCGTGCTGTTCCAGTACCCGCTCGGTCCGGGCCAGGGCTACCGCATGGAACTGCTCACCCGGCTGTGCGACGAGATTCCATCCATCGTCGCGATCAAGGACTGGTGCGCCGACGCCCAGCTGCACGAACACCACATCCGCACGCTGCAAGGCCGCAGCAAGCCCGTCAACGTGCTGTCGACCCACAGCGCCTGGCTGTTCGCCTCGTTGTCGCTGGGCGCCAAGGGCCTGCTGTCGGGCGCGGGCAGCGTCATCGCAGGGCTGCAGGCCGAGCTGCTGGAAGCGTTCGCGCAGAACGACCTGCAGCGCGCCCGTGCCGTGAACGAGCGCATCTACCCGCTGGCCTCGGTGTTCTACAGCACGCCCTGGGTCGACATGCACAACCGCATGAAGGAAGCCCTGGTCATGCTCGGCAAGCTGCCCAGCGCCACGGTCCGCCCGCCGCTGATGCCGCTGGGCAGCGCGGAGAAGGAACGCATCCGCCGCGCGCTCGTGCTCGCCGGCCTGCTGGACGCCTGAATAGCCGACCCATCTGTTCGAGACGCAGATCAACCCAAGAGCCCACAGCGCCATGACCACCACCTCCTTCCTTCGCCGCAGAACCCTGATCGCCCTGGCGGCTGCC
>DATKFT010000999.1:0-3169 GCA_035544335.1 Pseudorhodoferax sp. | reverse complement strand
CAAGTGCATGGGCTTCAAGCCCGCCATCAAATACTCCCTGCCGGCCGCAATGAGGGTCTGGCCTTCGACCTGGGCCCTGAGGATCTCTTCGTCGCGCTTGGCCGCCTTGGTCTTGAAGGCGTCGCCTTCCTTGTCCCACTGGATCAGGGCATTGGTGTTCCGCGTTCTCTCCTTCTCCATCTCGGCGGACTTGCGCTGCGTCTCGATCAGCTCATTGAGCCCAGCGATCTCGCGCTTGATCCCTTCGACACCGCCGAACTGCGCGACAGCGGAAACCGTTGCGGTGGTACGCTTCCCGGGCTGCGTGTTGACGTAGTCGTCTAGCGCCTTCTTGGCCTTGGCCAGTCGATCTTCAAGCTGCTCGGGACGGCCGATGTTGAGCATGGCATCCCATGCGAACCCAGCCTCGCGCTTGATCGATCGCCAGATCTTCTCGATGTCGCCGAGGTTGCGCACGATCTCGTCCTTGCGCGAGTTGAGCGTGTCGGCATAGGTCTTCTGCGCCAGGTTGGCGGCCTCGATGGTCTTGCCCTGCTCATCCAGGGCCTTGATCTGCCGATAGGTGCTCTCGGTCAGGAAGTTCATCGACTCATTGAGCTTCACCGTGGCATCCAACGGCGCGCCGCGCAGCTCACCGAACTGCTTCGCGATGTCCTGTACCGACTGACCCGTGACGCGGGCGAACTCAACGGCCACTTGCGTGAACTCGCGCAGGTTGTCTGCGCCCACGCGCCCTTCGGTGGCGAACGCCGCGAGCGCTTGCGACGCAGCCGCCTGCGACCCCGTCACATCGCCGATGCTCCTGGCCATCTCCTGCATCTGGCCCACCGTGACGCCAGCCGCGTTCCCGGACAGGACAATGGCCTTGCGGTAGGTGTCCACCTCCTGCGAGCCGAGGTAGTAGGCCCCAGTCAGTGCGATCACCCCAGTCGCAGCAATCGTCAACGGATTCACCAGGCCGACCACATAGCCGCCCAGAGCCTTCGCGGCCTCACCAGCGCCGCCAAACGAATCCTTGATCTGCGAGCCCTGTTGCAGGAACACGGTCAGCGGCGCCTGCCCGCTCTGCAGGCTGACGACGATGTCGCTGAACTGTGCGGGCAGTTGCCGAAGTGCCGCGGCGGTCTGGCCAGCCGAAACACCAATACCCGCGATGCCGCGCTCGGAAGCTCGCAGCTGCGCGATGTACGGGGCTGCCTGAGCACTCAGCCCCATCTGCGTAGCCTGCATTTCCAGCAGGTCGGCCCGGCTTTTGCCGATGGCCTCCGACTGCTTGCGCAGCCCGTCGATGAATGCGGTCTGGGAAGCCGAAGCGCGCTCTGCCGCCTCCTTTTGCTCGAGCGCCTCCGTCCACATGCGGACGTACGAGGCATCTTGAACCAGGCGCTTGGCGTCCTCGTGCTGCCGCTCGAATAGCGCCTGTCCGGCGGACTCCTTCTGGCGCGCAACGAGGGTGTCGTACTCGGAGCGGACTTGGCGCAACGCCTTGAACTGGTCCTGCATCGCCGCCGTGTCGACGCCGCGGCGCCGTGCGAGCTCTTCCAGGCCCTCGGCGCTGCCTTTGGCATAGCCTTGCGCCTCAACGATCAGCCGCTGATTGTCCGACTGCGCCCGCTTGATGGCGGCCGAAATGCTGGATGCGGCCCGGCTCGTCTTCTGCGCCGACTCCTCGGCGCCATCTCCCACGCGTCGGATGCCGGCCGCTGCGTCGTCGCCGGCCTGAGTGACGCCCTTGGCCATCTTCTGGGCGCCTTGCTCCACACGGACGAGCGCCTGATCGGCCTGCGTCGTGTCGAACTCGACGGCAGCCTGAATTTTCCCGAGTTCACTCATGCGTACGCCCAAAGAAAAAGCCTCGCGACGTGAGCCGCGAGGCTTCGAGATTGGCAGCCCGATGACGGGTTGTGCCGATAGGTGTTCTGCGGGCTAGCGGCCTACCGCCGCCCTCAAACGCTTATTGAATTCAGCCGGTGATGCGTCGAACGCATCGCACAGCTCTTGTTTCGTCAGCGGATAGGAGCCACCGCATGTGGTCTCCCAGCGCTTGACGTTCGAACACTTCTGCTGGAGCGACTTGTAGTCACCCGCGAATGTCCCGCTCCCTGCCGCATACCACAGCGCGCGGAACTCGCTCGCGTCCACTGCCGCGGCAATCCCGACCGTGTCCGAGGACGATTCGTAGAAAAACGGCGTGCGACCGACGAACCCGCCCATCCGGTTTTTGGCGTTCACCATGCCGCACGTTGAGCCGTCGAGACGGCCGGCCCTCACGTCCGAGAACTGCGCGCTGTCCGGGTCGTTGAGCAGTCGCTTGACCGCTTCCTTTGCCTTGTACTCGGCTGTACAGCCGGCCGCCAACATCATGACGACGACGGCCGCCGCCCTTCCAATGAGCATGCCCACCTCCTTTAGAAGAAATGGGGCATGCTACCGGACCACTTCGAAGCCGCTACTCCTGGAAGTCGATGACCGCCCTTGCCATCGTCTGGATGTCGGCCAGCAGGTTGTCGTAGTCCTCCCGCTCCAACCCCATGCGGTCCAGCTCGTGGAACACGGGGATGAGGTCGATGGACACCGGCCCGCCGAACCCCATGCGCCACTGATCGCCGACGCGCTGCCAGAGGTTGTAGGCCGGAAGGTTCTCCGGCCAGACTTCCAGCGGCGTTTGCTCGTCTTCCCAGTCCGCCCGGGACATCCCCATCATGCCCAGCTCCGACGCCGTCGGGGGCTTCCGATAGGGAGCGACGGCCGCGGCTTTCAGTTTCCCAGGCGGCCTTCCGTGATCGCCACCCGGTACGCCTCGACCATCGCCGTGGCCGCGCCGGGGTACTCGTTGGCCAGCTGGTCCACTGCTTCGAGCGTGAGGTCGATGTCCAGGTTCCAGCCGTCCAGAATCTGCAGGATGTAGCCGGCGTTTGCGTCGATGACCTTGGCCTGGAAGGCGCCCATGCTGAAGGGCTGTTCCTGTGCGCCTCCGGCATCGGCTGCCTGCTTCATGGCGTCGGCGTCGGCCTTCTTCTGGGCTTCCTTCTGCGCAGCATTGACGCTGTCCACCAGCTCGCCGAACTCCTTGCGCGTGCGGTACTTGAAGGTGCACTCGATGGTGCCCTTCGTGCCGTCGAGCATGTCGATCTTGATGGTGTGCTTGAAATTCTTCGGGCGTGCGCCC
>DATKFT010000998.1:0-2922 GCA_035544335.1 Pseudorhodoferax sp. | reverse complement strand
GATCGCGGCCGACATGGCGGTGCGCAACGGCACGGCGCTGGCCTCGCTGACGCTGGTCGGTGCGCTGGGCATCCACGTGGAGGGGGTGCCGGTGGTCGATGTCTTCCTGCGCACCGACGAGCAGCTGATCGCCGACAGCATCCACAGTGCGGCACTGGCCGAGCAACTCGTGCAGGCGCCGCGCAGCGCCGAGCAGGAAGAGATTGCGATCAAGAACAAGGAGCTCACGGCACGCCTGACCTGGCAGCCGCGTGGCCACGATCCCCACCTGGCCAAGTGGCTGCACCGCATCGGCACGCCGACGCAGGTGGTCTGGGGCGCGCAGGACCGCATCCTGCCGCTGGCCTACGGCGAAGCCTGGTGCGCGCAGATCCCGGGCGCCCAGCTCGTCACGCTGGCCGACTGCGGCCACGCGCCGCAGACCGAGAAGCCGGCCGAACTCGCCGCCGCCATCGCACAGTTCACCTCTTCCGCACGGAGCCACGCATGAAGTTCTTCAATTTCCACCTGATGCCCTACCGGCATGTCGACCTGGCCGCCATCGAGCGCAACCAGTCGGCCTGGGTCACCTTTTCGAACAGCAACTTCGATCCCGTGCTGGGCGCCGAGCTCTACCACGAGTACCTGGACCAGATGGAGTACGCGGACCGCCTGGGCTTCGACGGCGTGTGCCTCAACGAGCACCACCAGACGGCCTATGGCCTGATGCCCACGCCCGGCGTGCTGGCCGGCGCCCTGGCGCGCAGCGTCAAGCGCGCGAAGATCGCGATCCTCGGGCGGGCCCTGCCGCTGCTCAACAACCCCTTGAGCGTGGCCGAGGAATTCGCGATGCTCGACAACCTCACGCGTGGCCGCTTCATCGCGGGCTTCGTGCGCGGCATCGGTGCCGAGTACCACGCCATGGGCATCAACCCGGCCGAATCGCAGGCACGCTTTGCCGAAGCGCATGACCTCATCGTGCGCGCCTGGACCGAGCCGGGCCCGTTCTCCTACCATGGCAAGTACTACCAGTTCAAGTACGTCAACACCTGGCCGCGGCCCTACCAGAACCCGCATCCGCCGGTCTGGGTGCCCTCGCAAGGCTCCAGCAGCACGATCGAGTGGGCGGCCCGCCTGCGCTACACCTACTGCCAGACGCTGAGCCCGATCGATACGGTGGCCAAGTTCTTCGACATGTACCGCGAGCAGGCGCGCAAGGCCGGCTACGAAGCCAGCAACGAGCAGCTGGCCTGGTCGAACTGCATCTATGTCGCCGAGACCGACGAGCAGGCCTTGCGCGAAGCGCGTCCCCACCTGGAGGCGCTGGTCGGCACGCTGCTCAAGATGCCCATGGAGATGCTGCTGCCGCCGGGCTACACCAACATCGAGGCCATGAAGCGCATCAAGGCCACGCGCGCCGGCGGCTTCAACAAGAAGCCGCAGACCATCGAAGACCTCATGAAGGCCGGCGTGGTCATCGTCGGCAGTCCCGCGACGGTGCGCGAGAAGCTGGCCGAGTACGAAGCCAAGGCCGGCTTCGGCACGGTGCTGACCAAGACCCAGTTCGGCACGCTGCCCGACGACATGACCCGTGCCAACATGGCGGCCATCGCGCAGGAGATCATTCCGCATTTCCGCGATGCGGCACCCGCGTCCGCGGCCACCGCTGCCACCGCCTGAGCCGGCGTCCGCTCAGCAACAACGAAGGAGACCCCGTGCGCCTACGCAGGAAGATTCTCGCCGCGCTGCCCATGGCAGCTGCATCGCTGTGGCTGGCGCTGCCGGCCGCCGCGCAGACCTACCCGGACCGGCCGGTCCGCATGGTGCTGCCGTTCCCGCCGGGCGGCTCGGCCGACTTCATCGCGCGGCTGCTGGCCGACCAGATGCGCGGCAAGGCCGGCCAGACCTTCGTGGTCGACAACCGGCCGGGCGCCTCGGGCAACCTCGCGACCAGCCATGTGGCCAAGTCGCCGGCCGATGGCTACACGCTGCTGGTCGGCGTGACGGGTGCGCTGGCGATCAACCCCACGCTCTACCGCGATCTGGACTACGTGCCCGAGCGCGATTTCGCTGCGGTTTCGATGATCGCGCAGGCCCCGGTGGTCATCGTCGCGAGCCCGGCCTCGGGCGTCACCACGCTCAAGCAGATGGTCGAGCGCGCGCGCGCCGCGCCGGGCAAGTTCTCCTACGCGACCAATGGCGTGGGCACCAGCCACCACCTGGCCGGCGAGATGTTCAAGAGCGTGGCGCAGATCGACATCGCCAACGTGCCCTACAAGGGCACGCCGGGCGCACTGCAGGACATCGTGGGCGGGCGCATCGAGTTCGGCTTCATGGACCTCACGGCATCGCTGCCGCTGATCGCAGCAGGCCGCATCAAGGCGCTGGCGACCACGGGTGCCGTGCGTTCGGCGGCGCTGCCCGAGGTGCCCACGGTCGCCGAGTCGGGCTTTGCCGGCTACGACGCGGTGACCTGGATCGCGCTGTTCGCGCCCAAGGGCATGAACGCCGAGGACATCCGCAAGCTCTCTGCACAGGTCAACGAGGTGCTCGGCGACCCCGAGGTGCGGCGCAAGGGGGTGGCCCAGGGGCTGGACGTGGCGGGCAGCACGCCAGCTGCACTGCAGAAGTTCCTGGCCGACGAGTCGCTCAAGTGGCGCCGCGTCGTGACCGACGCGAAGATCAAGATCGATTGATCCGCGGCAGCGGGCTCAGCGCCCGCTTTCCAGGTTCTGCGTCATCTTGGCACAGATGCGCAGGAAGTCCTGGATCTCCGCATCGCTGAGGCCCTCGATGGCCTGTTCGTACACCGTGTGCGCATGCGTGGTCATGAGCTGCAGCATGGCCTCGCCGTGCGCGGTGAGCGTCACGAACTTGCGCCGCGCATCGGTGTCGTCGGTCTTGCGCTCGATGAGCCCGCCTTTCTCCATGCGGTTCAGCGTA
>DATKFT010000997.1:0-6617 GCA_035544335.1 Pseudorhodoferax sp. | reverse complement strand
GCAAGGCACGGTCTGCACCCAGTGCGACATGGTGTGCGCCACGGCCGGCAGGTCGGAGCTCAGCGGCGCATCCAGCGCCAGGTGCGCGCTCGCGTGGTCGCCCACCACGTTGACGATGCCCGAATGCGCCTTGCGCGCGTTGTGCAGGTTCGCCAGGCCGTTGGCCAGGCCGGGCCCCAGGTGCAGCAAGGTGCCGGCCGGGCGCTGCGCCAGCCGGAAGTAGCCATCGGCCGCGCCCGTGGCCACGCCCTCGAACAGCGTGAGCACGCAACGCATGCCGGGCACGCGGTCCAGCGCCGCCACGAAATGCATCTCGGAGGTGCCGGGGTTCGTGAACAGCAGGTCCACGCCGGCGTCCACCAGCGTGTGCGCGAGAGCTTGCGCGCCGTTCATGGTCGCGCCTCTTCGGTAGTGGCGGCGGGGGAGGTGGAGGTGGTGGTGGACGCGCCGGCATCCTGCACGCGCGCATGGGCCACCAGGCGCGCCAGCATCGCGTCGCAGCGTTCGAGCTGCGCCACCATGACGTACTCGTCGGGCTTGTGGCCCTGGTCCATGCTCCCGGGTCCGCAGATGACCGTGGGAATGCCCGCGCGCAGGAACAGCCCGCCTTCGGAGCCGTAGGCCACGGTGCCGAAGTCCGCGGACCCGCACAGCTGCGCCAGCAGCGCGGCGGCCTCGCTGTCGGGCGCCGTCGCCAGGCCCGGGTAGGCGCTCAGCGGCTGCAGCGCGATGCCGGCCTGCGGATGCACGGCCTGCATGCGGGGCAGCAGTTCGCGTTCGGCATAGGCCTGCAGCTCCTGCGGCACGGCCTGCGGATCGAAACCCGGCAGTGCGCGCACCTCGAAATCGAAGGTGCATTCGCTGGGCACGATGTTGAGCGCGCGCCCGCCCGCGATGGTGCCGGTCTGCACCGTGGAAAAGGCCGGGTCGAAGCGCGCGTCGTGCTGCGCAGGCCGGGCCAGCCGCTCGCCGATCTCGCCCAGCCGCGCGATCAGCTGCGCGGCGTACTCGATGGCGTTGACGCCCGAGGGCGCGTAGGCCGAATGGCAGGCCAGCCCGTGCACCTCGCAGCGCATGGCCAGCTTGCCCTTGTGGCCCAGCACGGGCCGCATGGACGTCGGCTCGCCGATGAGACAGAGCTTGGGCAGGGGCAGGCGCTGGCCGATCTCGGCCAGCATGGGCCGCACGCCCAGGCAGCCGACCTCCTCGTCGTAGGACAGCGCGATGTGCACCGGCAGCCGCAACGGCTGCGCGGCCAGCGCCGGCACCGCGGCCAGCACCGCGGCGATGAAGCCCTTCATGTCGGCCGTACCGCGGCCGTACAGCCGCCCGTCGCGCTCGCTCAGGCAAAAGGGATCCTGGGTCCAGGCCTGGCCTTCGGTGGGCACCACGTCGGTGTGGCCGGACAGCACGATGCCGGGCCGCTCGCGCGGGCCGATCGTGGCCCACAGGCTGGCCTTGCTGCGCTCCGCGTTGTGGAAAAGCTCGCAGGCCACGCCGGCCTGCGCGAGGTGCTGCTGCACGAACGCGATCAAGGCCAGGTTGGAGTCGCGGCTGACGGTCGGAAAGCCGACCAGGCGCTCGAGCAGTGCGCGGGTGCCGCTCTCATGCATCGCCCGGCACTCCGTAGCTGGGTGCGGCCGTGGGGTCCAGGGCCCGCGTGAGGTAGTCCTGCAGCTGGGGCCGGTAGGCCTGCCAGAGCTGCTGCAGGCGCCCGATGGGGTCCTCGTCGGCCCAGTCCACGCGCAGGTCCACGATGGGCCAGCCCACATCGCCCACCACGGACAGCGCGGCCGAGTGCACGGGTCCGGCCTCGCCACCGGCCGCCACCGCGGCATGCAGCGCGGCCAGCAGGCGTTCGGCCAGCGGCCCGCTCGCCCGCCCGAAGGCCGTGGCCATGGCCTCGACCACCCCGGCATGCGCGAGCAGGTTGCCCGCCGCGACACAGCCCGCGCCGGCCACGGCGTGGTGGATGCCCAGCGCCTGCGCACCGCTGAACCAGGCCGTGCGGCCCTGCGCGTCGACGAGCGTGACCTGGCGGTGTTCGCGCCAGGGGTCGGCCGCGAGCGCTTGGGCCAGCGCCGCGGATGGCACCTCCCCCGCGGCCAGCCGTTCGAGAACACGCGGCCCCAGCGAGGGCAGCGTGATGTTCTGCGTCGCGACCGCGCCCACACCCGTGCGCAGCCAGGGGCAGCGCGCACCGACCGCGATGCTCGACGAGCTGATGGCCACGCCGAGCTGGCCGGTCGTGGGACAGTGACCGACGATGGAAAACGTCATGCCGCGCTCCTCAGGCCTGCCGCGGCTGCCAGCCTGCGGGCACGACCGCGATCACGTCGATCTCCATGAGCCACTGCGGCTGGCCCAATGCGCTGACCACCAGGCCCGTGGAGATCGGAAACACCCCCTTGAGCCATTGGCCGACCTCCTGGTACACGGGCTCGCGGTAGCGCGGATCGGTCAGGTAGGTGGTGGTCTTGACGATGTGCGACAGGTCGCTGCCGGCCTCCTCGAGCAGCTGCTTGACGTTCTTCATGGCCTGCTCGGCCTGCGCGCGCGGGTCGCCCAGGCCGACCAGCCGACCTTCGAAGTTGGTGCCGACCTGGCCGCGGACATAGACCGTGTCGCCAGCGCGCACGGCCTGGCAGAGATCGTTGTTCAAGGCCTGGTTGGGATAGGTCTCCTTGGTGTTGAACATGCGGATGCGGGTGTGCGTGGGCATGGGACAAGCTCCTGTGCGATGGATGTGGTGGTCGGGGAATCCGGCGGTGGCGCGGTGCGGGCTCAAGCACGGGCTCCAACGCAGAGTGGCGTGGTCTCGCGGTACGCGAGGTACTTGCGCTGCGTCACGATGTGGTCGGCGATGTGCCTGGCGTCGTGCCAGACGCCCCAGATGAAGGCCGAGCCGCGCCGCGACAGCCAGGGCAGGCCCAGGAAGTACACACCGGGCTCGCTCGACACGCCGCGCTGGTGCCGGGGTTTGCCGGTGGCATCGAAGGCATCGGCCTGCAGCCAGCCGTAGTCGGTCGCATAGCCCGTGGCCCAGATGACCGAGCTGACGCCGGCCGCAGCCAGGTCGAGCGCGCGCAGGGGCTGGGCCAGGCAGGGCGGATCGGCCGGCATCTCGCGTGCCGCGGGATCGGGCGGCAGCGCCAGGCCGTTGCGCGCGACATAGGCATCGGCGGCATCGAGCAAGGCCAGGTAGTTCTCGTCGCCGCGCGCCACATGCTCGGCCAGGTCGTCCGCGAACGTGACCACGCTGCCCTGGAACGAGGCCGTGACGCCGACCAGCGTGACGCCCTGGTGGGCCAGCGCGCGGAAGTCGATCGTGCGGCCGCCATGCGCGCCGCTGACGGCGATGGTCACATGCTCACGGCCGGGCTTGGCGATCTCCTGGTCCCACTGGCCCAGCACGCCCAGCCACCAGCAGAAGTCGCGGCCGCGGTAGGCACGCGGTGGCCGGTCGTGGGGGCCGACGGACAGGTAGACCGCGCGGCCCGCACGCTGCAGCTCGTCGGCGATCTGCACACCGGACGAACCGGCGCCGACCACCAGCACGCCGCCTGCGGGCAGCTGGCCCGGGTTGCGGTAGGCGGCGGAATGGATCTGCGTGAAGCCGGGATCACGCGGGGCAATGGCCGGAATCACCGAGCGCTGGAACGGGCCGGTGGCCACCACGATGCGCTGGGCGTCGAAGGGGCCCGCGGAGGTCTGCACTGTGAAGCCGGGGCGGCCCTGCTGGCGCTCGGCATGCAGCACCTCGACGCCGGTGCGCACGGGGGCATTGAACTTGCGCGCATAGGCCTCGAAGTACGCGGCGACCGCATCCTTGGATGCGAAGGCATCCGGATCCAGGCCCTCGAACTCCAGGCCCGGGAAGCGGTCGTGCCAGGCCGGGCCGTTGGCCACGAGCGAGTCCCAGCGCCCGGTGCGCCAGCGCTCGGCGATGCGGTCACGCTCGAGCACGATGTGCGGCACATCGAGCTGGGTCAGATGCTCGCTCATCGCGATGCCGGCCTGGCCGCCGCCGACGATGAGGGTATCGGTGGATGGGTTGTTCTGCGCTGTCACGTCTTCTCCGTATTCGACCTCGGTGGGGTGCAGTGCCGTCGGCGCGCAGCGGATGCGACGCCCGACGGCCCTGTCTGCAAGCCCGGGGGCATTGCATGACGCACCCCGAAGGCATGGCGGAATTACAGCCAAAAACACCGCTGCGCTGCGTTGGATTTGCCGATGGCATGCAACGCAAAACCCGATGGTGCGCAACGCCGTTTCTGCATCGGCATCTGCGATGCACAGCCTCGGCAAATGCGATGCAGGGCGCGGGTCCGCGCCGATATGCTTGTACGCAGGGCCTCACCGCGCAAGGGCCTTGCGCGGCGTCGGCCACGGGCGCGCTGCCCGTGGCCAGGGCGGTCCGCCACCACCACCAGGCCGCTGCGCCGGCCGGATCCTTCAGCACAACCAGCACCCAGGAGGCAACGCATGTTCGACGCACTTGTTCTCGAGAAAGACCCCCAGTTCACGGCCGCCGTGCGGGCGGTCGACGACAGCTTCCTGCCCGAGGGCGACGTGACCATGGACGTCCGCTACTCCACGCTCAACTACAAGGACGCGCTCGCGATCACCAACCGCTCACCCGTGGTGCGCGAGTGGCCCATGGTGGCCGGCATCGACGGCGCCGGCACCGTGCGCGACAGCCAGCACGCGTCCTGGCGCGCGGGTGACGCAGTGGTGCTCAACGGCTTCGGTGTCGGCGAGAAGCACAAGGGCTGCCTCGCGCAACACGCGCGCCTGCGCGGCGACTGGCTCGTGCGCCTGCCTGCCGGGCTCACGCTGCGCCAGGCCATGGCCATCGGCACGGCCGGCTACACCGCCATGCTGTGCGTGATGGCGCTCGAGCGCAACGGCCTGCGTCCCGGCGACGGCGAAGTGCTCGTGACCGGCGCCACGGGCGGCGTGGGCTCGGTCGCACTGGCCCTGTTGTCCAGGCTGGGCCACCGCGTGGTCGCCGTGACGGGCAAGACCGCCGAAGAGCCCTATCTGCGTGCGCTCGGCGCGGCCGAGGTCATGGACCGTGCCGCGCTGGCCGCACCGGGCAAGCCACTGCAGAAGGAACGCTGGAGCGCGGTCGTCGATCCCGTGGGCAGCCACACGCTGGCCAATGCGCTGGCGCAGACCCGCTACGGCGGCACGGTGGCCGCCTGCGGCCTGGCCCAGGGCGCCGACCTGCCCACGAGCGTCATGCCCTTCATCCTGCGCGGCGTGGCCCTGGTCGGCATCGACAGCGTGATGGCGCCGCTGGACTTGCGCCAGCGCGCCTGGGAGCGCCTCGCACGCGACCTGGACCTCGCGCTGCTGGAGACGCTGACCGAGGAGATCGCGCTGGCCGACGCCGTGGAGGCCGCGCATGCGCTGATGGCCGGCAAGGTGCGCGGCCGGATCCTCGTGCGCACCCAGGACGCGGCCTGAACACGCAACGCGCGCAGCGGGCCGCCCCGCTGCGCGCGCGTCAGGTAGGGTCGCCCGCGGAAGGCGCGCTGTCCGGGTTCCAAAGGAAGTGCGAAGGCGCGACCATGCCCGGCACATGCTCGTCCGAGATGAAGGTGCGGCAGCGCTGCATGAAGGCCTCCAGCACATGGCGCGGCTTGTGCGCCGGAATCCAGGCCATGCCCAGGCGCATGGGCTGGTGGTTGCCGGCCAGGCGCAGGCTCACGACGCGCTTGCCGTCCAGCGAATGGCTCATGCGCGGCCGCACGTTGACCAGCGAGTAGCCCACGCCGTTGGCGACCAGCGAGCGCACCACGTCCGGGCTGCCCGAGCGCGCTGCCACCAGCGGCTCGGCCTGCGCGGCCTGGAACAGGCCGAAGAAGTAGTCGCGGCTCATCGGCAGGTCCAGCAGCACCATGGGATGGCCGGCCAGCTCCGTCAGCGTCACGGCACGCTGCTGCGCGAGCGGCGAGGTCTCCGCGACGATGGCATGCGGCGGCAGCGTGGCCAGGGCCTCGAAGGCGACATCGGTGCCCTGCAGCTGCAGGTCGTAGGTGATCGCCACGTCGATCTGGCCCTTGCGCAGACGGTCCATCAGGCCCTCCTGGTGGTCCTCCACATGCGTGACCTGGACCTGGGGATGGGCGCGCGCAAAGCCCTGGCACAGCTCGGGCGTGACCATGGCGGCCAGCGTCGTGAAGCAGCCCACGCGCACCGGCCCGCGGATGCTGGACTGCGCGTCCGAGGCGATCGCGTAGAGGCTGGCGGCCTGGTCCAGGATGCCGCGCACCTGCTGGAGCACCTCCTGACCGACCGGTGTCATCGACAGGCCCTGCGCGTGGTGCCGCACGAACAGCTGCGCGTCGAGTTCGGACTCGAGGTGGGCGATCGCCGAGGAGACCGACGAGGGCGACACATGGATGCGCGCCGCGGCCTCGGCGATGCTGTTGCAATCGCCGGCGGCGAGACAGTATTCGAGCTGGCGTAGCGTGATTCGGGAAAGCATGGAGGATGGGCTCGCGGCGAGAACGAAATACTACCCGCCGTGCCCCGGACCGCAGGCCGGTCCGGCCGCCACGGCGGACCCACGGCGGATCGCTTGCAGGCCGGGCCAGGCCGGCCTGCAC
>DATKFT010000996.1:0-2587 GCA_035544335.1 Pseudorhodoferax sp. | reverse complement strand
CCACGGCCCAGGCCACGGCCGAGCGGCTGTGCCAGGGTTCGCGCATGGCGATCCGCTCGACCAAGGCGGCCCTCAACAAGCACGTGCGCGAGGCCGTGAACCTGGTGCTGGACACCTCGCTCGCACTGGAGAAGGAGTGCTTCTCGGACGGCTTCCACAAGCGCGCCATCGCGGCCTTTGCGGCCAAGGCGTCGGCCTGAACATGCGCCGCTCCGCCCTCGGACAGATGGTGGTGGGCAACATGCTCGCCACGGCGGCCGTGCGCTTCGCGCAGCAGGAAGCCTGGCACTGCGTGCCCACGGGCCGCCGCTACAGCTTCGCGCAGGCCAATGCGCGCTGCAACCGGCTGGCCAACGGCCTGCTGGCCCTGGGCCTGCGCCAGGGCGACTGCGTGGCCTTCCTGAGCACCAACCGCGCGGAGGTCGCCGAGATCTACTTCGCGCTGGCCAAGGCCGGCCTGGTCGGCCTGCCGCTCAACTACCGGCTGGCGCCGGTGGAGATGCTGGCACTGATGCAGGAGGTCGGCGCCGTGGCGCTGCTGTGCGAGCGCAAGTTCGCCGAGTTGTCCGCGCCGGTGCGCGTGCAGGTGGTCTTCGGCGATGGCACGACGCCCGCTGGCGCGCACGACTACGAGGCACTGCTGGCCAGCGCGCCGGCCAGCGAGCCCGCCGTGCAGGTGGACGAGCACGACCCCTGCTACTTCAACCTGACCTCGGGCACGACCGGCCTGCCCAAGTGCTACCTGATCAGCCACTACAACGCGGCCACCTTCGCCAACATGTTCCAGGCCTTGCACATGGCGCGCGAGGACGTGGTCATGACCGTGTTCCCGATGTACGGCCGCGTCGGCTTCGCCTGGGTCGCCTGTGGCGTGATGTACGGCTGCCGCAACGTGCTGACCAACTTCGACGCGGTCCAGACGCTCGAGCTGATCGGCCGCGAGCGCGTGAGCATCACCAACCTGGTGCCGACCATGGGCGCCATGCTGCTGGCGCGGCCCGAGCTGGACGGCGCGGAACTGGGCTCGCTGCGCGCGCTGGTGTTCGCCGGCTCGCTGCTGGCCGCGCCCGTGCGCGAGGGCGTGATGGCGCGCATCTGCCCGCGCCTGTACGAGTACTACGGCATGCAGGAGACCAGCACGCTGGTGGTCAGCACGCCCGAGGACCGCGCGCGCCGGCCGGACTCCGTGGGCCAGCCCATCCTGTTCGCGCAGGTGCGCGTGGTGGACGAGGCCGGCCACGATGTGCCGACGGGCCAGACCGGCGCCGTGATCGGCCGCTCGCCCGGCACCGTCACGGGCTACTACAAGAACCCGCAGAAGACCGCCGAGACCTTCCGCGACGGCTGGCTGCACACGGGCGACCTGGGCCGGCTCGACGACGAGGGCTACCTGTTCATCAACGGCCGGCTCAAGGACGTGATCGTGACCGGTGGGCAGAACGTGCACGCGGGCGAAGTCGAGGAAGCCATCCTCGGCTTCGCCGGTGTGGCCGACTGCGCCGTGGTCGGCCTGCCCGACCCGCTGTGGGGCGAGAGCGTGAGCGCCGTGGTGGTGCCCGCGGCTGGCCATAGCGTGGACCCCGACGCGCTGCTGGCCTGGTGCCGGCGCAGCCTGGCCGGCTTCAAGACGCCCAAGCGCGTGCTGCTGCAGGCCGACCCGCTGCCGCGCACCGCCACCGGCAAGGTGCAGAAATTCCTGCTGGTGGCGCGCTACGGCACGCCACCAGCCCAGCCCTGAGGACCCCCACGCATGAACACCCCCGCCAGCTACCGCAGTCCCTGGATGGACGCGGACCTCGACCTGTACCGCGAGACGGTGCGCCGCTTCGTCGCCGAAGAGATCGCGCCGCACCAGCAGCGCTTCGCGCGCCAGCAGCATGTGGACCGCACGGTCTGGGACAAGGCCGGCGCGCTGGGCCTGCTGCTGGCCGACATCCCGCAGGAATACGGCGGCGCCGGCGGCAGCTTCGCCCATGTCGCCGTGCTCATGGAGGAGCTGGCCCGCGTGGGCGACTACGGCTTCGGCGTCAGCGTGCACCAGATCGCGGCCCACTACATCCTGCACCAGGGCACCGAGGAACAAAAGCGCCGCTGCCTGCCACGCATGGCGCGCGGCGAGTGGATCGGCGCCATCGCGATGACCGAACCCAACGCCGGCTCGGACCTGCAGGCGATCCGCACGCGCGCCACGCTGGAAGGTGGCCACTACCGCATCGACGGCAGCAAGATCTTCATCTCCAATGGCTCCATGGCCGACCTCATCGTGGTCGTGACCAAGACCGACCCGGCTGCCGGCAGCAAGGGCGTCTCGCTGTTGCTGCTGGAGACGCACGACGCCGTGGGCTTTTCGGTCGGCCGCGTGCTCGACAAGCTGGGCCAGCATGCGGCCGACACCAGCGAGCTGTTCTTCGACGGCGTGCGCGTGCCGGCCGCCAACCTGCTGGGCGGGCACGAAGGCCAGGGCTTCTACCACCTCATGCACGAGCTGCCCTACGAACGCACGCTGTGCGCGGTCAGCGCGATCGCCTCCACCGAGGCCGCGCTGCGCATGACGCTGGAGCACACGCGCGAGCGCCGCGCGTTCGGC
>DATKFT010000995.1:0-14212 GCA_035544335.1 Pseudorhodoferax sp. | reverse complement strand
GTGATCTGCGCGACGCTGCTCATCACCTGGTGGGCAGCCCGGCGCACCTCGTCCACGAGCGACTTCTACGCGGCCGGCGGCAACATCTCGGGCTTCCAGAACGGCCTGGCCATCACCGGCGACGCGCTCTCGGCCGGCGCGTTCCTGGGCTTGTCCGCGCTGGTGTTCAGCAGCGGCTTCGACGGGCTGTTCTACGCCATCGGCTACACCACGGGCCTGCCCGTCGTCGTGTTCCTGATGGCGGGCAAGCTGCGCAAGATGGGCAAGTACACGTTCACCGACGTCGTGTGCTCCCAGCTCGGCGGCCATGGCATCCGCATCTTCTCGGCCTGCGCCTCGCTCACCATCGTCTCGTTCTACCTGATCGCGCAGATGGTGGGCGCCGGCCAGCTGGTCCAGCTGCTGTTCGGCATCGACTACAGCCTGGCCGTCGTGCTCGTCGGCGTGCTCATGATCCTGTACGTGGCCTTCGGCGGCATGCTCGCCACGACCTGGGTGCAGATCGTCAAGGCCGTGCTCATGCTCTGCGTGGGATGCGCCATCGCGCTCATGGTCATGGCCAGGTTCGACTTCAGCTTCGCCGCGCTGCTGACCAGCGCCGTGGACCTCCACCCCAGATCCACGGCCATCCTGGGAACCACGACCATGGCCAAGGACCCGTGGTCGGCGTTCTCGCTGGGCCTGGCCGTGATGTTCGGCACCGCGGGCCTGCCCCATTTGCTGATGCGCTTTTTCACCGTGCCGGATGCCAGGGCCGCGCGCAGCTCGGTGATGTGGGCGGCGATCTTCATGAACGGCTTCTACGCGCTGATCTTCATCATCGGATTCGGCGCGCTGTCCCTGGTCCGTTCGGACAAGAGCTTCCTGGACGCCAGCGGCGCCCTGCTCGGCGGCGGCAACACCGCGGCGCTGCACCTGTCGCGCCTGCTCGGCGGGGACGTGATGTACGGCATCGTGGCCGCCGTCGCGTTCGCCACCATCCTCGCGGTGGTGGCGGGCCTCACGCTGTCGGGGGCTTCCGCGGTCAGCCACGACATCTATGGCGCCATCTTCAGGCGCCAGGTGCCCACGGAGCGCGAGGAGTTCCGCATCGTGCGCATCGCCACCGTCGTGCTGGGCGCCTTCGCCGTGCTGCTGGGCATCGCCTTCAAAGGCCAGAACGTGGCCTACATGATCAGCCTGGCGTTCTCCATCGCCTGCGCATCGACCTTCCCGGTCCTGTTTCTGGCCATCTACTGGAAGCGGTTCACCGCATTCGGTGCGGTCCTGGGCGGCAGCGCCGGCATCCTGGCCTCGCTGGTCCTCACCGTGCTGGGCCCATCGGTCTGGGTCAAGGTGCTCGGCCATGCGGCCCCCATCGTGGCGCTGGACCCTCCGGCGCTCGTGACCGTGCCGCTCGCCTTCCTGCTGTGCATTGCGGGCAGCTACCTGGGCTCCGCCAGGCCGGCAGCCCAGGGTGGGGCCCTCCCGGCAAAGCCGTAGCAAGGGCGCTCCCCGCAAGGCCACTGGCCTGCTCCAGGCCGGTGGCGTCCAGCGCGTTCTCGGCGCGCCCGACTTTTTTTTGTGCGGCCGATGAGGGGATGGCGGTTTTCGTTCGGCTTACGGGGTGAGAGCTTTTCAACCACCCCGTATCCCGAGCAGGAGAACCATGTCCCGTCCCCCTCGCCCTGCGGCGCGACCCGCAGGCGCGCCCCCCTCCAGGCGCCACCCCCTGTTCGCCCTCGTGCAAGGCGCGTCCATCTGCATGGCGCTGGGCGCCGGGCTGCCCGCCGGCAGCGCATGGGCGCAGGCCGGCACGCCCGCCAGCCCGGCGCCCGCCGCGCGCGACTTCAACATCCCCGCCGGCCCGCTGGACAGCGCGCTGGACCGCTTCGCGCGCGCGGCAGGCGTCAACCTGTCGTACGAGGCCGCGCCCGTGAGCGGCGTGCAGACGCGCGGCGTGCAAGGCGCCCACGGCACGCAGCAGGCCTTGCAGCTGCTGCTCGCGGGCAGCGGCATCCAGGCGCTGGCGCAACCCGGCGGCGGCTTCTCGCTGCGCGCCGCGCCGGCCGTGCCCGCTGCCTCCGCTGCCGCGGCCCCCCAGGCCGCGACCGTGCTGCAGACCGTGACCGTGACGGCCGCGGCCGAGAACGGCGGCATGACCGAGGGCTCGCGCGCCTACACCAGCGCCAGCATGGGCACGGCCACGGGCCTGGCCTTGTCGCAGCGGCAGACGCCGCAGTCGGTCAGCGTCATCACGCGCCAGCAGATGGACGACTTCAACCTGACCAGCCTGCAGGACATCGCCAAGGTGACGCCCGGCCTGTACGCCAAGAACCCGGCCGTGACCGACTCGGAGTCGACCTTCTATGCACGCGGCTTCGCACTGGAGCAGATCCAGGTGGACGGCCTGTCGCTGGACGCGACGGGCTTCAACTCGCGCAACGTGTCGGCCGATCTGCTGATGTACGACCATGTCGAAGTGGTGCGCGGGCCCGCCGGGCTGCTGGCGGGCGCGGGCGCGCCCTCGGGCTCGGTCAACCTCGTGCGCAAGCGCCCGACCGCGCAGCCGCTGTTCAACGCCACGGCCACGCTGGGCAGCTGGAACAACCGCCAGCTCACGCTGGATGCGAGCCGCGCACTCAACGCCAGTGGCAGCCTGCGCGCGCGCGTGGTGGGCGGCTGGCGGGACAGCGACAGCTTCGTGGACATCACGAACACCGCCAACACCAGCCTGTACGGCATCGTGGAGGCCGACCTGACGCCGGACACCACGCTGGGCCTGGGCGCCTACCGCCAGCGCACGCGCACGGACGGCGTGTTCACGGGCCTGCCCACGCTGCCGGATGGCGGCCACATGAACCTGCCGCGCTCGACCTTCCTGGGCGTGGACGATTCGTTCCAGCGCCGCGACAACGACGGTGTGTTCGCCGACCTGGAACAGCGCCTGCGCGGTGGCTGGTCGCTCAAGCTGGCCGTGACCCGCATCGAGGCCAGCTCGGACACGCGCAACACCACGAACAACCGCATCGCCGGATCGACGACACAGCTGACCCAGACCGAGACCGGCTGGCACTATGGCACCCGGCAGACCGTGGCCAATCTGCGCGCGCGCGGCCCGGTGCAATGGTTCGGCCGCCAGCACGAGCTCGTGGTGGGCGCGAGCTACCGCGACGACGACTCGACCGCGGCCGAGGCCTGGAACGGCTCGACGCCGCGCACCATCGACATCGGCAACTGGAACCCGCGCAACTACACCTGGACCGGCGGTGTGCCCGCCGTCGACTACGCATGGGGCCGCAAGACCCGCGAGAAGGGCTTGTACGCCAGCGGCAACTTCAGCATCGCCGACCCGCTGCACCTGGTCGTGGGCGGCCGCCTGGGCTGGTACGCCCAGGACGCCACGGGCTGGTACCGCGGCGGCGTGTACAGCTGGAAGCGCAGCCTGGACGAGAGCGCCAAGTTCGTGCCCTACGCCGGCATCGTCTACGACCTGGACGAGCGCCATTCGGTCTATGCCAGCATCACCGAGAGCTACCAGCCGCAAAGCGCGGTCGACGTGCAGGGCAAGACGCTGGACCCGAAGACCGGCACCAACCACGAGCTGGGCCTCAAAGGCGAGTACTTCGGCGGCAGGCTCAACGCGAGTGCGGCGGTCTTTCGCATGACGGAGCGCAACCGCTCGCTGCGCGACGACGCCAACTGCCCGACCAGCGGCACGGTGAGCTGCTTCCGCGCCGCGGGCGAGGTCCGCAGCGAAGGCGTGGAGCTGCAGCTCTCGGGCCAGCTGCAGCCGGGTTGGCAGGTCTCGACCGGCTACACCTACCAGCGCGCCAGGTTCACCAAGGACCGCATCGCCGCCAACATCGGCCAGCGCATCAGCACCGACGAGCCGCAGCATTTGTTCAAGTTCTACACGAGCTACCGGCTGCAGGGCGCCTACGCACGCTGGAGCCTGAACGGCGCTGTGCAGGCGCAGGGCAGGATGTACCGCGAAGACACGAACTACCGCACCGTGCAGGGCGGCTATGCCGTCGTCGGCCTGGGCCTGGGCTACCAGCTGAGCCCACAGGTCCACCTGCAGGCCAATGTGGACAACCTGCTGGACCGCCGCTACTACCAGGACCTGGGCTACGCCTGGTCGGGCGGCCTGGCGCGCTACGGCGCGCCGCGCAGCGTCGCGCTCACGCTGAGCTACAGGATGTAGCCGCCGCGGCGCCCGGCGGCCCGGCCGCCGCTGGGGCTCAGAGCCCGGCCAGCGCCTGGTCCAGGTCGGCCTTGAGGTCGTCGATGTGCTCGATGCCGATCGACAGGCGCACGGTCTCTTCCTTCACGCCGGCCTTGGCCAGTTCCTCGGGCGTGAGCTGGCGGTGCGTGGTCGAGGCCGGGTGCGTGGCCAGCGAGCGCACGTCGCCGATGTTCACGAGGCGTGTGAACAGCTGCAGCGCGTCGAGGAATTTCGCCCCGCCCTCGCGGCCGCCCTTGACGCCGAAGGTCAGCAGGCCGCTGGGCTTGCCCTTGAGGTACTTCTGGGCCAGCGCGTGGTCGGCGTTGTCCTCCAGGCCCGCGTAGTTGACCCAGCCCACGGCCGGGTGGGCCTGCAGGTGTTTGGCGATCGCCAGCGTGTTCTCGGTGATGCGGTCCATGCGCAGCGCCAGCGTCTCGATGCCCTGCAGGATCAGGAAGGCGTTGAACGGCGAGATGGCCGCGCCCATGTTGCGCAGCGGCACGACGCGCGCGCGGCCGATGTAGGCCGCCGGGCCCAGGGCTTCGGTGTAGACCACGCCGTGGTAGCTCACGTCGGGCTCGTTCAGCCGCTTGAAGCGCTCCTTGTGCTGGGCCCAGGGGAACTTGCCCGAATCGACGATGGCCCCGCCCAGGCTGGTGCCGTGCCCGCCCAGGTACTTGGTCAGCGAGTGCACCACGATGTCGGCCCCGTGCTCGATCGGGCGCAAGAGATAGGGCGACGGCACGGTGTTGTCCACGATCAGCGGCACGCCATGCTTGTGGGCGATCGCGGCGATGGCCGCGATGTCGGTCACGTTGCCGGCCGGGTTGCCCACCGATTCGACGAACACGGCCTTGGTGCGCGCGTCGATGAGCTTCTCGAAGCTGGCGGGGTCGCGGTGGTCGGCAAAGCGCGTCTGGATGCCGTACTGCGGCAGCGTGTGCGCGAACAGGTTGTAGGTGCCGCCATACAGCGCCGTGCTGCTGATGATGTTGTCGCCGGCCTCGGCGATGGTCTGGATCGCGTAGGTCACGGCCACCTGGCCCGAGGCCACGGCCAGCGCGGCGATGCCGCCTTCGAGTGCCGCCACGCGCTGCTCGAGCACGTCCTGCGTCGGATTCATGATCCGCGTGTAGATGTTGCCCGGCACCTTGAGGTCGAACAGGTCGGCGCCATGCTGGGCCGAGTCGAAGGCGTAGGCCACGGTCTGGTAGATCGGCGGCACCACGGCGCGCGTGGTCGGGTCCGGCGAATAACCCGCGTGGACGGACAGGGTCTCGAATTTCCAGTCTTTGGCTTTGGTCATGTGTCTCGGGTCTCGAAGGGTCTCAGTTCACATCGGGCTCGACGAATTCGAGCCGATTGCCGGCGGGATCGTGCACGAAAAAGCGCAGGTATCCCGGCAGGGGCTGATTCTCTTCGAGCCGGAAGGCCGCATCGAGCAGGCGCCGGCGCAGCTGCGGCAGCCCCTGCACCTCGAAGGACAGCGGCGTGAGCCCGGCCACGGCGGCGGCGGCCTGCTCGGTGGCCACGAGGTCCACGCGCTGGCCGCGCGCGGCAAAGCGCAGCACCGGCCCGGACGGATGCGGCATGCGCGTGAGTCCCAGCAGCTCGCCGTAGAAATGCGCGACCTCGCCGGCCAGCGCGGGTGGAAACGGCAGCTGCACGCGGCTGATCGCGTGGATGTCCATCGCGGCGCTCACCACGCATACCCCAGCAGCACGGGACCGCAGGGCAGCAGCGCGGCCTGCGCAGCGGCCTGGGCCGCCGCACGCAGGCGCGCGCGGCGCGGCACATAGCCATGGGGAGCGCGGCGTGCCAGCGCCTGGCGCGAGCGCGGTGCGAGCTGCCAGGCGCTGGCGCTCACCTGCAGCACACGTTCGGCCCGCTCGGCGGGGCTGGGTGTCGGTTCCGACGGAAAGGTCGCGGCGTGGACCATGCAAAAACTCCCTGCGAAAAGCGCGCGGCGGCAACGGCTGCAGCCCGCGACGCGCGGATTGTGGGAGGCCGGCGCGGCCAAAGGAACGATTGATTCGTCAGAACCTTATGCCGTCAGCGCAGGCCGGGGTCCCGGCCCTGCGCCTGGGCCTGGCAGACCGCGCGCAGCGCCTGTGCGAACAGCGCATCGGCTTCGCGCAGCGAGGCCTCGGCCCGCCGGAACAGCGTGATGGGCGGCAGCGTCCAGCCGAAGCGGTGCGCCACCACGCCCACGCCGGCCAGCCGCGCGAGTTCGTCGGCGATGTCGGCCGGCACGATGGACACGGCCCGCTCGTTGGCCGCGATGAGCTCGCCGATGACCTTGGCCGACAGGCTCTCCACCATGGGCGCGGGCGGTGCCACGCCCGCACGCAGGAAGAAGTCGGTGATCTGCTCGCGCATGGGCGTGTTGCGCTGGCCCAGCACCCAGTCCAGCTGCGCCAGTTCGGGCCAGGACAGCGGCTTGCGTCCGAGCCGGCTGGCCAGGCGCCGGTGCGCCACGAGGCGCGGCTCCTGCTCGTAGAGCACCTCGTGCACGAGGCCGTCCATGGCCAGCACGGCCGAGCTGCGGCCGATCACGCAGTCCAGCGCATGGCCGCGCAGCCGCGCGAGCAGGTGGTCGCTCGTGCCTTCGTGGAGGGTCACCGTGATGCCCCGGTCCTGCGGCCGCGTGCGGCCGATGGCCTCGGCCAGCAGCCGCCCCGGGATGAACGGGATCACGCCCACCTGCAGGTGGGCCGCGCGGCCGGCGCCGGCCGCCTCCATGTCGCGCGCCCAGTGCCCCAGGTCCTGCAGCATGGCCTGGGCGCGGTTCAGGGCCACCTCGCCCAGCGCGGTGGGCGCCATGCCGCGCGCCGAGCGCGTGAACAGCGGCGCGCCGAACATGGCCTCCAGCTCGGCCAGCGCCTGCGTGACCGCGGGCTGGCTGGTCGCCATGTGCTCGGCCACGCGCGTGAGCGAGCCGTGCTGCGCGATCAGGCGCAGCAGCACGAGGTGGCGCATCTTGAGCCGCGCCGCCAGGCGGGCCTGGAGTTCATCGGAAGAGTCCATGGCAATCATAAGAAAACGCTAATGCCCCAATACTAATTTCGAATGATCTCGTTATGCCCTCTCTCCACAATGCCGCGCATCTCCAACGCTGGTACAGCAGGTACAGGACACGCACGACATGGATTCGATCTTCTTCACGGTGGCGCTCGGCGCAGCGGTCGCGGGCTTCGTGCAAGGCCTCTCGGGCTTTGCGTTCGGCATGGTGGCCATGTCGTTCTGGGCCTGGTCGCTGGAGCCGCGCCTGGCCGCCGTGCTGGCCGTGTTCGGCGCGCTGACGGGCCAGGTCATCGCGGCGCTGTCGGTGCGGCGCGGCTTCGACGCCCGGCGGCTGTGGCCCTTCGTGTGCGGCGGCCTGCTGGGCGTGCCGCTCGGCGTGCTGCTGCTGCCGCGCCTGGACGCGGACGCGTTCAAGGCCGTGCTGGGCCTGCTGCTCGTGCTGTGGTGCCCCGCGATGCTGCTGGCCAAGGACCTGCCGCGCATCACGCGCGGCGGCCGGCTGGCCGACGGCGCCGTGGGCCTGGCCGGCGGCGTGATGGGCGGCATCGGCGGCTTCACGGGCACGCTGCCCACGCTGTGGTGCACGCTGCGCGGCTTCGACAAGGATGCTCAGCGCGCCGTGGTGCAGAACTTCAACCTGTCCATGCTGGCCGTGACCATGGCCAGCTACCTGGCCACGGGCGTCGTCACGCGCGCGATGCTGCCGCTGTTCGCCATCGTGGCGCCGGCCATGCTGGTGCCCACGCTGCTCGGCGCGCGGCTGTACACCGGCATCAGCGAGGCGCGTTTCCGGCAAATCGTGCTGGGGCTGCTGACGGTCTCGGGACTGGTGCTGCTGGGCTCCGCCCTGCCCCGGCTGCTGGCGCGCTTTTGACGCGCCTGCCCCAGCCCCTCGTTCCAAGGCTCAGCCCGACGACGCGCGTTGGCCAGCAACCCCGGGGCCCCGCGTGGGGCCTGCGGTGGGAACCGGAAAGCCATGGCGCCGGGCCGCCAGCACCACGGCCAGCGTGGCGGCCAGCAGGACCAGCAGCACGGGTGTGAACGCGACGACGCCCCAGCGGCTGAGCAGCACGCCGCCGGCCAGTCCACCGCCCGCGATGGCGGTGTTCCAGGCCGTCACGAGCATGGACTGGGCGACATCCGCGGCATCGCCGCCCGCCTTGGCCAGCGCGGTCTGGTACAGCGTGGGCGCGCCGCCGAAGGCCAGGCCCCACAGGCCGATGGCCGTGTAGACCAGGGCCGGCGTGCCGCCGCCCGCGCCCAGCAGCAGCACGGCCAGGCCGAACAGCGCGGCGCTGGCCAGGGTCAGCGCACGCAGGTGGCGGTCGATCAGCGCACCCACGGCGCCGATGCCGGCCAGCGAGGCGATGCCGAAGACCAGCAGCGCCAGGTCGGTGCGCTCGGCCATGCCGGCAGCGGCCAGGAAGGGCGCGATGTAGGTGTACAGGATGTTGTGCGCGAGCACGAAGGCCAGCACCACGAACAGCACGGAGCGCACGCCCGGCAGCCGCAACACCTGCGCCAGCGGCTGGCGGCTGCCGGCCCCCTGCCCCACGAAGTCGGGCAGGCGCAGGCGCACCCAGACCATCAGCAGCAGGGCCAGCAGGCTCATGGCGCCGAAGCCCGCGCGCCAGCCGACCAGCTGGCCGAGCCAGGTGCCGGCCGGCACACCCAGCGACAGCGCCAGCGGCGTGCCGAGCATGGCGACCGCGATGGCCCGCCCCTGCTGGTGCGCGGGCACCATGCGCATGGCGTAACCGGCCAGCAGCGCCCAGAGCAGCCCCGCGGACATGCCGGCCACAAAGCGCGCCACCAGGGTCAGCGCATAGCTGGCCGACAGCGCCGTGACCGTGTTGGCGGCGACGAAGCCGGCGATCGCGGCCAGCAGCAGGGCGCGCCGGCGCAGGCCGCGCGTGGCGGCGGTCAGCGGGATCGCCGCGACCAGCGAACCGATGGCATAGACCGTGATGGTCTGGCCCACCCAGGCCTCGGACACGGCCAGGCCGTGCGCCATCTGCGGCAGCAGTCCGGCCGGCAGCGCTTCGGTCAGGATCGTGACGAAGGCGGCCATGGCCAGCGCCGCCAGCGCGCCCAGCGGCAACCGGTCCGGTGCGCGCGGCTTCATGCCCGCTCCCCGAGCGCGCCATACACGGCGTCGCGCAGATCGCTCACGAAGCGGCCGGACATGCCCTCGTACAGCGTGTTCGTGAACGCGACTACGCAGAGGCGCTGCGCCGGATCGACGAACCAGGAATGGCCGTAGGCCCCGCCCCAGCGCCAGCTGCCCTCCGATTCGGGCGAGGCGGCGCGCACGCGGTCGCGCAGCACCGAAAAACCCAGCCCGAAGCCGAAGCCCGGCGCATCGGGCAGCGCCAGGTCGCCGGTCTGCACGCGCGCCATCTCCTGGGCCTGCGCGCGCGGCAGCCAGTCGCCACCGCCCTGGCGCAGCGTTTCCAGCAGCTGCAGCACATCGCCCGCCGTGCCCACCATGCCGGCGCCGCCCGAGGCAAAGGCCTGGCCGTCGAAGGCGCGTGCGGGGCTGAACGCGATGCCCACCGCACCCTCGAACGGCGTGACGACCTCGCCTTCCGCGAGCCGGTGCGGCTGCGGGTCGCCGCCCACATAGGCCGTGGCCAGGCGCGCCGGGTCGCGCGCGACGAAGCCGGTGTCCACCATGCCCAGCGGCGCGCAGACCAGCGTGTGCACGGCATCGGCCAGCGGCTCCCCCTGGATGCGCTCGACGAGCGCGCCCAGCACGTCGGTCGCCAGCGAATAGGTCCAGCCCTCGCCCGGCGGGTACAGCAGCGGCACGCTGGCGATGCGCCGCAGGTTCTCGTGCAGGGCGATGCCACTGGCGTCCATGCCGTCCGAGACACCGGCGCGCGCATAAGGGCCTTGCGCATCGGCCTCGAGGAAGCGGTAGCCCAGGCCCGCCTGGTGGCTCAGCAGCTGGCGCGCCGTGATGCGCGCAGGCCGGCCATCGGCCAGCCTGGGCTGGAACGCGGGCAGCCAGCGCGCGATGTCCTCGTCCAGCGCGAGCCGGCCCTGCGCGACCAGCACCATCGCGGCGGCCGACACGATGGGCTTGCTGACCGAGGCCAGGCGGAACACCGTGTCCAAGGCCATGGGCCGCGCGCTGTCGCGGTCGGCCAGGCCCGCGGCCTGGGCGTGGACCAGGGCACCGTCGCGGGCCACGAGCACGACGGCGCCCACCAGGCGCCGCTCCCGCAGCGCCTGCTGGACCACCGCCTGGACGGCGGGAGACTGGCGCGCGGGCACGGAGCCTGCGCGCAGGGACAACAAGGACTTCAACACCGTCATGAGCTCCACCCAATCACCAAAGCCTTGACGATAGGAGCGCGTCGATTAAAGAAAAAGTAGGATGGAGTTCCTTTCTCTGCGGACCAATTTGTCCGCAATAACCCAACCGGAGTGCGCATGGACAGCCTGAACGGCTTTGCGGTGTTCGTGCAGGTGGCCGAGACGCGCAGCTTCGTCGCCGCGGGGCGCCTGCTGGGCCTGTCGGCCTCGGCCGTGGGCAAGAGCGTGGCGCGGCTGGAGGACAAGCTCGGCGTGCGCCTGTTCCACCGCAGCACGCGCAGCGTCACGCTGACGGCCGAAGGCCAGCTGTTCCTGGAGCGCAGCCGCCGCATCCTCGCCGAGATCGAGGCGGCCGAGCAGGAGCTCTCGCAGGCCGCCGGCGCGCCGCGCGGCCGCCTGCGCGTGAGCCTGCCGCTGGTCAGCGCGCTCGTGCTGCCGGTGCTGGCCGATTTCATGCGCGCCTATCCCGCGGTCACGCTGGACCTGGACTTCACGGACCGCATGGTCGACGTGATCGAGGAAGGCTTCGATGCGGTCGTGCGCACGGGCGAGCCGGCCGACTCGCGCCTGTCGGCCCGGCGGCTGGGCGGCTTCCGGCTGGGGCTCGTGGCCTCGCCCGACTACCTCGCGCGGCACGGCACACCGCGCACGCCGGACGAACTGCAGCAGCATGCCTGCCTGCACTACCGCTTCCCGAGCAGCGGCAAGCTGGAGACCTGGGCCCTGGCCCCTGACCCGGGCCGCGCCGACGCGGCCGGCTGGGAGCCGCCCGTCACCATGGTCTGCAACAACATCGAGGCCCGCGTGTGCTTCGCGCTGCAGGGCCTGGGCATCGCCTACCTGCCGGACTTCTCGATCCGTCCCCTGCTGGCCGATGGCCGCCTGCGCCCGGTGCTGGCCGACCAGGTCGGGCGCACGGGCGTCTTCCACGTGCTGTGGCCGGCCAGCCGCCAGCCCTCGCCCAAGATCCGGGCCCTCGTGGACTTTCTGGGCGCGCGGGTGTTTCCGCCGTCCAGCGCTGCCACTTCCGCCACCACCTCCTTGGGCTGAGCGCGGTTTCCGCGGTCTGCACCGCCTGCTGCGCCACGGGGCGGCGGCCGTCGTGCCGTGCGGCCGGCGCAGGCCATCCGCGAAATATTTACCCGGGTGATATTGACGCCAAATTATCACCCGGGTAATAATTGCACATCCAAGGAAAACCCAGCATGGCACCCGAACTCCCCCCGTCCTTCACCTGCTTCGACGGCCACCGCCGCGTCGCCACAGCTTCGCTGCCGGCCATCGCGCTGGTCCTCAAGCAGCTGCAGGCCACCGGCCCGGCCGCACCGGCCCTGGTCTTCGACAACCAGAGCGGGCGCAGCATCGACCTGGACACGCGCGGCAGCGACGAGGAGGTGCTCGCCCGCCTGGCGCTCGCCTTCCCTGCGCTGTGTGCCGGCCCGGCCCCGGACGCTGCCCCCGTGCCGGCGCCGGCCGACGAGCCGCGTGGCCGGGGCCGGCCCAAGCTGGGCGTGGTGGCGCGCGAAGTCACGCTGCTGCCGCGGCACTGGGACTGGCTGGGCCAGCAGCCCGGCGGCGCCTCGGTGGCGCTGCGCAAGCTCGTGGAACAGGCCCGGCACGCGGGCAGCGAGCGTGACCGCCAGCGCCAGGCGCACGAGCGGGCCTACCACTTCATGTCGGCCATCGCCGGCGACCTGCCCGGCTTCGAGGAAGCGAGCCGGGCGCTGTTCGCCAACGCGCGCGAGCGCTTCCGTGGCCTCGTGGCCGCCTGGCCTGCCGACATCCGCGAGCACGCCGAGCACCTGGGCTTCGACACGGCCGCCGCCCAGGACACCCTGGGCCAGAGCTCTGCCAGCCCGACTCCCGCGCCGCGCCCCAGGGCCTAGCCTCCCTTCCCCTTCCCCTTCCCCTTCCACACGCTTTCCCGGCTGGCCTGCGGCCATGCCGGGCAGGCCCTGCTTTGCCCGAAAGAAGCTTCCATGCATTCCGTTTCTGAGGCGGCCAAGACCGCCAACCCTGCTCCCCCCGCGCTGTGGCGCAGCTACCTGGCCATGCTGGCGCCCATGCTCGCGACGAACGCGCTGCAGATGGCGTCCGGCACGCTGGACGGCATCTACCTGGGCCAGATGCTCGGCGTGCAGGCCATCGCCGCCGTGTCGGCCTTCTTCCCGGCGTTCTTCCTGCTGCTGGCGCTCGTGATCGGGCTCAGCACGGGCGCGACCGTGCTGATCGGCCAGGCCTGGGGCGCGCGCCGGCCCGAGGCCGTGCGCGCCGTCGCCGGCACGGCCATCGCCCTGGTGCTGGCGGCCGGTGCCGTGGTGGCCATCGCCGGCGCCCTGCTGGCACCTGCGCTGCTGCGGGCGCTGGGCACGCCGCCCGAGGTGCTGACCGAGGCCGTGCGCTATGCGCGGCTCATGTTCCTGGGCTCGCCGCTGATCTTCCTGCTGTGGCTCGCGACCTCGATGAGCCGGGGCGTGGGCGATGCCCGCTCACCGCTGTGGACGCTGGGCGTGGCCACCACCGTCGCGATGCTCTGCACGCCCGCGCTGGTGCGCGGCTGGGGCGGGCTGCCGCAGCTGGGCGTGGCCGCCGCGGCCGTCTCGACGCAGCTGGCCTATGCGCTCGCGCTGGCCTGGACCGCCCGCCGCTGGTGCCGCAGCGGCCACCCGCTGGCGCCCACGCGCCAGCTGCTGCGCCAGGTGCGCCTGGACGCCGGCACCGTGCGCCGCATCCTGCGCATCGGCATCCCGTCTTCGCTGCAGATGCTCACGATGGCGCTGGCGGAGATCGTGCTGCTGGGCCTCGTCAACCGCCATGGCCAGCAGGCGACGGCCGCCTATGGCGCGGTGAACCAGGTCATGGGCTGGGTCCAGCTGCCCGCCATGTCGGCCGGCATCACGGCGACCGTGCTGTGCGCGCACGCGATCGGCGCAGGCCGGCCTGCGCGCGTGCTGGCCATCGTGCGCACGGGCCTGTGGCTGAACCTGGCCGTGACCGGCGCGGCCGTCTGCGCCGTGCTGGCCTTCTCGCCCTGGGCCATGGCGCTGTTCCTGACGGACGGCCCCACGCTGGCCCTGGCGCAGGACCTGCTGCGCACCGTGGCCTGGAGCGTGGTGCTGCTGGGCGCCGCCAACGTGCTGGTCGGTGCGATGCGTGCCAGCGGCACCGTGCTGTGGCCGGCCGCGCTGGGCATGGCCGCGATCCTGGCCATCGAGCTGCCATTCGCCCACTGGCTGCACGGGCGCATCGGCATCACCGCCATCTGGTGGGCCTACGCGCTGGGATTTGGCGCCATGCTGGTGCTGCAGGCGCTGTACTTCCAGCAGGTCTGGCGCCGGCGGCTGGTCCCCGCAGCCGCGCGCTGAGGCGTCGCGTCGCGCTACTGTTGCGCTACAGGCGCGCGCGGTAGGCGGCCGGCGTCTGGCCGAAGCTGCGGCGGAACAGCCCGATGAACGCGCTGGCCGTCGCATAGCCCAGGTCCAGCGCCACCGTGCCCACGGGCATGCCGGCCGCCAGCATCTCCAGCGCACGCAGCATGCGCGCGCGCTGGCGCCAGGCCGTGAAGCTGAAGCCGGTCTCGGCCACGAAACGCCGGCTCAGCGTGCGCGAACTCAGCGCCGCCCACGCGGCCCACTGCACGAGGTCGCGCCCATCGGCCGG
>DATKFT010000994.1:0-14432 GCA_035544335.1 Pseudorhodoferax sp. | reverse complement strand
TCCTGGAAATATCTGAGTGCCGTCCGGGTGCTCTCATCCATGATGCCATTCACTTGTCCGTCGTAAAGGCCCAGGCTTCTGAGCTTGATCTGCACCCGCATCACCTGCAGCCGTAGCTTTTCGGGGTGGGTCAAATCGTCGCGGGAGGTGCCTGCGCTGCCGGTGCCATGGTCAGGTTTGGTCGCTGGGACCTGGCCGGCAAGTCGGTTTTGAGTGCCGGAGCCGTGTTGTGGCGCGAAGGCCGGGGCTGGCGACGCAGGCGCTGGTGCAGGGGGCGGGGCCACATAGGCGGGAGCGTGGTAGGTGGAACTGCCGCCGCCGGAACCGGAGTAGTGCGATCGATGGCTGGAATGCGAGCGGTGACTGGAGTGCGACCGGTGCCCTGCGAAGAGATTGTCGGATTCCCAATTCAATGGCCGCAGCGGGACAGCGTCCGTAGAGTCCAACGGTGTGGCGCTGAGGTCGGCTGCCGGGACGGCTGAGAAACCTTTGGTCGTGAGAAGAGGCAGACCGGCAACAAACAGCGAAAGATTGCGGATGAACTTGCTCATGCGATGGCCTCACGGGTCTTCACGCTTCTCAATGGCGCGGGCTTCCAGCCTTTCTCATGCCACGCAAACAAGCCCGCACAGCGGTGTTTCACCGTGCAGCCCTCGCATTCGGGTGCGTAGACATTCTTCCAGTCCGAAATGCTGCGATGTGCCTTGGCCCAAATGGAGGGCGGCAGGGCGCACAGGGGTGTGTTCATGAAGAGGAAGGGGATGCTGTGGCGGCGCAAGGTGCGGGCCGCCTGTTCCAGCGTGGTGCCCCATTCCGCCAGATCCACCTCGCACTGTGCGCGGTTGGCCAGTGCGAATCCAATGGGCTCGCATCCCATCAACGCGACTTCGCGAACGAACGGCAGGTTGCGCCCCACGAAGTCGGCCAGATTCGGCAAGTTCTCGAGCGTCGGCTCGATCAGTACCACGCGAAGCTGGATCTCCTGTCGGTAGGCCTGAAGGGTCAGCAGTCCAGCCATTGTTTCGTCGAAAGCGCCGCGTGCCTGGACCACGAAGTCATGCAAGAAGTCCGCGTGGCCATACAGCGGGACCAGCCATCGGACGTGCAGAGTCAGCCCGTTCAGGAGCTGGGCTGCCGTGCCTGGGTTGGACAGCAACCGTCCATTGGTCAGGACTTCGACCGTGGTCTGGGGATGGTGTTCTGCCACCGCATCCAGGACCTGCCTGAGCCCTTCTCCGAGCAGCAAGGGTTCGCCACCCGTGAGTCCCAGTACCGGAGGTGCACGCCGCAGGTGCTGGATGGCCGCAATGGCCTCTGCCACGAGCCAACCGTCGTCGACTGCGGTCGGCGGTTGAGAGCACATCAGACAGTAGCTGTTGCAGCGGTTGGTCATGAACAACGCGTGGTGCGCATCCGACTCTCGCAACAGGACGACGACTTCTCGCGCGCTGGCATGTGCGACCACGACGTCGCCTTCTTCCACCCCGTCGCTTTCCAGCCAGAACAGATTCGCCAGGCCGGCGGCCTGGAGCGCTGCGACCCCGACACGCTCGTCCTCGGATCGGACCAAGGCAAGGAAATGCTGCTTTGGCGTCCACTCGGCTGCGATGTTTTCGTACGCCACGACGCGGTGCACGAAGCTTGGACAGCCGGGCTGCAGGTTCGCCGGGACTTTGCGCATCAGTTCTCTTCCACTGCCGCGGGACATGCCCATTGGTGGAGCAGGTCCAGCAGGTCTTCGTCAGCCGTGCGCAGCATCGAGAACATGGCGTCAAACAGGCTTGTGTGGCGTTGACAGTGCTCGGTGTCGTGAACCGGCGCATGGAAGGTGCCGAACTGCGCTTTCGCGTCGACGGGATTGGGTGCGCAGAACAACTGGTACGGGCAGGTACTGCAGGCCGCTGCGTTCTCTACAGTGCTCGCTTCGACAAGCGTTCGCCGGACTGTTCCTTCAAGCAAATCCGTCAAGGGCGTTCCGATGCGGCCCATGCGCAAGGATGTGTCGCCGGACTCGGCCAGCATCCGCGCCTCGTCGCTGGGGTAGACATGGCCGTCGTAGTTGTAGACGAGTACGCTGGCTCCGGCGCCGGTGGGGCTTTGCAGATCCACGTACCCCGCGTCGAACGTGGACAGGGCCTTGTTCAGCAGGATGGAGGCATAGACCTCGCGGATCGCGAAGCCTTGCCGATTCCAATGCAGTACGCGGCGCAGGGCGCGTTGGTAGAAGTCGAGGAACTCGGCAACGGTGTAGCCAAGGATGGCTTGGTTGCGCTTGGCAAAGCCATAGCTGCTCAATGGCCGGATGAAGATCTCCCTGAAGCCAAGCCTGACGTACTCGTCGACGATCTCTTCAGGGTAGGCCAGTGACGCTTTGGTGGTCGTCATGAGCGCGGCGACAGCATCTGGGCCGATGTGGCTTCTGGCCATGGCGACACCAGACAATGTGCGCTCGTACGCATCGCGGCCCGGGATAGGCCGGTTGCGGTTGTGCAAGTGCCTCGGGCCGTCGATGCTGGTCGACAAGTACACGCCGTGCTCCTTGAAGAACGCGCACATGGCTGCATCCAGCTGGTGCAAGGTCGATGCCACGACGAAACGGATGCGGCGTCTTTCAACCGCGTTGCGCGACTGGATTCTCAGAACGGCGTGCTCGATCAGGTCAAAGCGGAGCAACGGATCGCCACCCTGGAACTCGACGGTCAGTGTTGGCGATGTGCTTTCAAAGACTGTGTCGCATGCCGCATCCAGATGTGCGAGGGACAGCGTGTGGCCTTGGTCCTGCAAGGATCTGCTGACTTGGCAGTACTGGCAGGAATGCGCACACTGGAGCGTCGGCACGATGATGTGCAGTGCCGGTCCGGCAGCAACCGTTTCGCGTTTCGCGGAAACACGTGATGCGACCAGTCGTCGCACGCCAGAGGACGGGGTGGCGTTGCCGAGGAGGAAGCGCGCCTTGAGGTCCGCCTGTCGGCGCAGCGGCAACTTGGCTGGCGAGACAACAAACTGCTCGAACTCCGTCGGGGAAAAGAAGGCATGGTCGCCGCTGCGAGAAGTCGCCACGATGAAGCCATCCGGCAGTGTTCGGCTGCGAAACGGCTGCACGTGGGTTCCGTAGGTCATGGTGTCCGGCCCATCCTGGGTTCAGGTCGGTGCCGGGCCGCGCCTGACGGCAGATGCTTCGGGTCAGAAAATCGGCACATGCCTCTTGAACGCTCGGCCGTGCTGGTGTCCCCGCGCCAGATCATTGCATTTGTTTCCTTGGCTAGCGATACGGATCGCTGATTGAAAAACATTTTGCAACAATCGAGGCGAAGCTGCCCGATCGAGACTGCCGATATCCGTCACATTGCGTAGAACGGGAGTAGCGTTGTCACTTGCGCGCCATGGGCCATCGGGCCTTGACCATGCAGCGGTCGTAGGCGCCGAGAAGCGCAGGCCGTCCACCACGGTGTGCAGCAAGGCCACGCGTTGGCCGGGAACTTGCCGTTGAGCACACGGCGATCGGGAGCTGGCGCGAGTCGCGGTACCCGCCCTGCCGCGTGCTGGTGTGGAGACGGCTCCGCCTGCCCCCTCAGCGCTCAGCCAGGAAGAACGCCACCGTCATCGCCGCGCCCGTCAGCACGACCACCGTGCGGATCGCCACGGGCGGCAGCTTGCGTGCGAGCGCGCCGCCGATGTAGCCGCCGGCCGTGGCGGCCAGCATCATGCCCAGCGCGTAGGGCCAGACGATGGCGCCGTCGGCCGCGTAGAACAGCACGGCGATGGCCGTGAGGATGGCCGAGACGAAGTTCTTGATGCCGTTCATCACGTGCAGCTGGGTCATGCCGATCACGCCAAGCACGGCCAGCAGCAGGATGCCCAGCCCGCCGTTGAAGTAGCCCCCGTACACCGCGACGGCCAGCACCGCCACGCTGGCGCCCCAGCCGGCCTGAGCCGGCGCCGCCGCCGGCGCGCTGGCCATGGCTGCATGCGCGCCACGCCGGCGCATCAGCAGCGGCCCGAGTGCGAACAGCAGCGTGGCTGCCAGCAGCAGCCAGGGCACGATCTGCCCGAAGGTCTTGTTGGGTGTGGACAGCAGCAGCAGCGCACCGGCCGCCCCGCCGACCACGGCCAGCAGCGTGAGCCGCAGCAGCGAGGGCGACATGGGCTGGGCCAGCTCGCGCCGGAAGGCCCAGGCCCCGGCCAGGTAGCCCGGCAGCAGCGCCGCGGTGCCCGTGGCGTTGGCCGAGACCAGCGGCACGCCGACCAGCGCCAGCGCCGGCAAGGTCAGGAAGCTGCCGCCACCGGCCACGGAATTGAGGGCGCCGGCGATGAATGCGGCACCGCCCAGCAACAGGATCTCGCTCATTTGCATGCGGGCGATCATACGGAGGGGCGCGGGCCGTCCCCGCGCGCGCGGCGCCTGGGCGCTGGCGCCGGTCGGCAGGGGGCGCGGACGGTGTGGCAGGCCGCGTCGCCAGCGGTGTTGCGCAAGGGGGTCCAGGTGGCGTGCCAGGCGGCTTGGCTACAGTGGCCGCATGCCGTGGTCGCCAAGGTCTTTCATGCGCTCATCGCTTTGGCCAGGACTCCTTGTGCTGTCGGCCGCACTGTTCGGCCTGCCCGCTGCCGCCCAGGTCTACCGCTGCGGCAATGCCTACAGCAGCACGCCTTGTGCCGGCGGCCGTGTGGTGGACACCAGCCCGCCCGAGACCGCGCATGGCGACAGCCAGGCGGGCAGCACCCGGCTCTACCTGTGCCAGGGCTATGGCGGCGGGCAGTTCTGGACGCGCGCGCACTGCACGCAGCGCGGCGCGCTCGTGGAACGCGTGGAGAGCGTGCCCGCCGGCATGCCCTTTGCGCAGCAGGTGGAGATGGCGCAGAACCAGCAGCGCAGTGCGCAGGCCCTGACGCCACCGCCGCCACCGGCAGCGATGTCCGCGCCGTTCGGTGGCCAGGCGCCGCAGGGCGCGGCCGACCTGCAGGCGCAGTGTAAGGCGTTGGACGCGCGGATCCGCCGGCTCGATGCCCAGGCCAGGGCGGGCGGCCGCCAGCCTGACATGGACGAGATCGCGCGCCAGCGCAAAGAGGCGCGCGACCGGCAGTTCCGGCTGCGCTGCCACTGAGGCCGCTGTGCAGGCCGGTGCTCAGGCCGCCACGCGCACCGCGCTGGGCGCCAGCCCCACCACGCGCTTGAACGCGCGGCTGAACGCGGCCTCGGACTCGTAGCCCAGCCGGTCGGCGGCCACGGCCACGCGCATGCCGTCCTGCGCGATCCAGCGCCTGGCCTGGAACATCTTGACCTTGGCCACGTAGCGGGCCGGGCTGTCGCCCACGGTGCGCGTGAACGCGTCGGCGAAGCGCGAGCGCGAGGCGCCCATGATGCCGGCCAGCGCCGGCACGTTCCAGTCGCGCTCGGGCTCGGCATGGATCGCGGCGAGCACCTTGCCGATGCGCGGGCAGTGCACGGCGGCGATCCAGCCCGTGGCCTGGTGGCTCGCGCATTCCACCCAGGCGCGGATGATGCTCGCGGCCAGCACGTCGGCCAGCCGCGCGAGGATGCCGCAGCTGCCGATGCGGTTGAGCGCGACCTCGCGGTCCATGGCGGCCAGCAGGGTGGGCACGCCGGGGTCGCGCTGGGCCAGCTCGCCGGCGCGCATCACGTCGGGCATCATGGCCAGCAGCGGGTGCAGCGGGTCCAGGTTGAAGCGCATGCTGCCGCAGAACACCACATCGGAGGCCGCATCGCCGGCGTCGGCGCCGTCCGGCGCGACGCTGCGCAGCAGGCACAGCTGGTCGGTGACGGGCACGCGCTGCAGCGCGGCGACGTCGGTGGCCGGCAGGTCCGGCGCGCTGGCCAGCACATGCGCGCTGCCGCGCGGCAGCAGCACGGCGTCGCCGGGCGCCAGCTGCACCCAGCCGGCCTGTGCCGTGTGCAGCCAGCAGCCGCCGCTGGCCACGAAATGGAAGCGCGCGTCGGGCTGCTCGGGAAAGCGCACGGCCCAGGGCGCGGCGAGCCGGCAGCGGCTGTAGGCCACGCCGTCCAGGCGCAGGCCCAGCAGGATGCGCGTGAGCATGTCGTGCCGGTCGGCGTCCAGCGGGGTCGGCGCGGCGGGCAGGGTGGACGAAAGAGCATGCATATGGGATCTTCCGGCATGGAAACGCCTGGATCTTAGCCCTACCCTCGGGTCTTTCCCTAGCCGCCTTCGGGCCGACCCTCTGTGTCCTGCGTCCATTGCCCCCCTGTTGCCGAGACCGCCGCGGCCAGCGTTGCCGCTGCCCCTCCCGCTGTTTCGGCCCCTCCCGCCACTTCTGCTGCCCCCGCCGCCGCGCCGCCCCAGGTGGCGCATTGGCCTGCCGTGGGCGCGCTGTCGCTGGGCGTGTTCGGCCTCGTCACGGCCGAGTTCCTGCCCGCCAGCCTGCTGACCGCCATGGCCGCCGACCTGCAGGTCAGCGAGGGCACGGCCGGCCAGTCGGTCACGGCCACGGCCCTGGTGGCGGCCGTGGCCGCGCCCTGCCTGCCTTTGCTGACGAGCCGCCTGGACCGGCGCAGCGTGATGCTGGGGCTGACCGTGCTGCTGGTGCTGTCCAACGTGCTGGCCGTGCTGGCCAACAGCCTGCCGCTGCTGCTCGTGGCGCGCGTGCTGCTGGGCCTGGCGCTGGGCGGCTTCTGGGCGCTGTCGGGTGCGCTCGCGCTGCGCCTGGTGCCGCCCGACCGCTTCGCGCGGGCCATGGCCCTGGTGCTGACCGGCGTGTCCGTGGCCACGGTCTGCGCCGCGCCGCTCGGCGCCTGGATGGAGCAGCAATGGGGCTGGCGCAGCGCGTTCTGGGCCGCCGGCGGCGTCAGCCTGGTCACGCTGGCCGTGCAGTGGTTCACGTTGCCCGCGCTGCCTCCGCAGGGCCGGCCCGACCTGCGCGTGCTGGGCGAGCTGCTGCTGCGCCCCGGCGTGCGCGTGGCGCTGCTGGCCGTGCTGCTGATCATCTCGGGGCATTTCGCGGGCTTCACCTACATCCGCCCGCTCATGGAGAACGTCACCCATTTGTCGGTCGGCGCGATCACGGCCATCTTGCTGGGCTACGGCATCGGCGGCTTCTTCGGCAACCTCGTGGGCGGGGCGCTGGCCGAGCGCAGCGAGCGCCGCGCCGTGATGCTGGGCGGCGCGCTGATCGCCGTGCTGGCCGGCGGCCTGCTCGTGGGCGGCGGCTCGGCCTGGTTCACGGCCGTGGCCATCGTGCTGTGGGGCTTTGCGTTTGGTGCGTTCCCGGTGGGCTTCCAGACCTGGATCGTGCGCGCCGCGCCCGACCAGGCCGAGGGCGCGGGCGGCCTGCTCGTGGCGGCCTTCCAGGTCGCGATCGCCACGGGCGCGATCGGCGGCGGCCTGCTCGTGGACCATGTGGGCGCGCGCGGCGGCCCGCTGTTCGCGGTGGCCGCGATGGGCCTGGGCGCCGCGCTGGTCTGGCACCGCGGCCCGCGGCCGCAGCCGCGCTGAGCGCCGCAGGCAGCGCGCACCCGGCCGGTGGGCGCCGGCCGCAGAATGCGGCCGATGCGCTATCTCCAACTGCTCGCGCTGACCCGGCGCCACCCTTCCGCCATCCTGCTCGTGGTGCAGCTGGCGGCCATGCTGCTGTACCCGCTGCTGCAGGCCAGCAGCGCCGGCCCTTTGGCGCTCAGCGCGTTCGGCGTGGTCGTGCTGGTGGTGACCACGCACATGGTGCGCAGCACGCCGGGCCTGACCTGGATCAGCGTGTGCATCGCGCTGCCGGCCATCGGCCTGCTCGTGCTGCAGGCGGTCTGGGGCATGCACGGGCTGCTGCCCTGGTCGGCGGCGCTGGAGTCGCTGTTCTATTTCTACGCCGCGGGCAGCCTGATCGCCTACATGCTGGCCGACCAGCGCGCGACGCGCGACGAGCTGTTCGCCGCGGGCGCCACGTTCACGCTGCTGGCCTGGGCCTTCGCCCACCTGTTCGTCGTGCTGCAGGCGCTGCAGCCCGCGAGCTTCCTGGCGGCCATCGATCCGCAGGCGCCGCGCAGCTGGACCGAGCTGCTGTTCCTGAGCTTCGCGCTGCTGTCGTCCACGGGCATCGGCGACGTGATCCCGGTGCGCCCGCTGGCGCGCGCGCTGGCCAGCCTGGAGATGTTCGCCGGCGTGATCTACCTGGCGGCCGTGGTGTCGCGGCTGATCGGGCTCACGCTGCAGCGGCGCTGAGCGCAGGGCGGGCCCTGGCGCAGCGGCTGCGCCCAGGTCGCCAACGGGTCTTCAGTCCTCGAAACCGATGAAGCGCGCGGCCTCGTCCACGGACTTGCGCTGCGAGACCACGGCGTTGGCCGGGAAGCTCTCGTCGGGCGAGCCCATCGCGATGCAGGTCTGGATGACCTGGTCGTCGGGGATGCCGGCCTGCTCCCGCACCACGGGCGACTGCATGATGCCCTGGCTGTTGATCACGCAGCCCAGCCCGCGCGACCAGGCCGCGTTGACGATGGCGTTGACCACGCCACCGCAGTCGAAGGGCGCGATGTCGCTGCCGTGGATGCTGCGGTCGTAGGTCACGACGATGGAGACCGGCGCGTCGAACTGGCGGAAGCCGCGCAGCACCCAGTCCTGCCGCGCGGCCTTGTCCTCGCGTGCGATGCCCATGGCCGAGAACAGCTGCTTGGCGATGCCGATCTGGCGTTCGCGGTGCACGCCGTCGTAGCCCGGGCCCATGCGGAACTCGCGCGAGTCGGGCACGCCGGCCAGGTTGCGCTCCACGTTGCCCAGGCGGATGCGGTCGAGCACGGCGCCCGTGACCACGTAGAAATTCCAGGGCTGGGTGTTCAGCGAGGTCGGTGCGCGCATGGCGAGTGCGAGCACCTCGCGGATCAGGGCCTGGGGCACGGGTTTGTCCAGGTAGCCGCGGATGCTGCGGCGGCGCTGGAGCACGTCATCGAACTGCATGCTGGTCGTTCCTCGTTGTCGGTCATGGCGGCGCTCGGGTGCCGGCCAGGCCCCGCTGGCACGGGGCGCGGCCATCATCGGCAGACCGGCGCGCCCGCGCCATCACCTGTGCGACATGCAAGGGCCGGGCCGCTGCAGGCGGCGTGCGCTCAGCCCAGGTGCGCCCGCGTCCAGCGCACGATGTCGGCCGCGCCCATGGCGCCGGCCTGGCGCGCGATCTCGCGGCCGCCGCGGAACAGCGCCAGCGTGGGGATGCTGCGGATGTTGAAGCGCGCACCCAGGGCCTGCTCGGCCTCGGTGTCCAGCTTGGCGAGGCGCACCTCGGGTTCCAGCTGCGCGGCCGCCTGCTCGAAGGCCGGCGCCATCTGGCGGCAGGGGCCGCACCAGGGCGCCCAGAAGTCCACGAGCACGGGAATCTCGTTGCGGCCGATGTGGCGGTCGAAGCTCGCGCCGTCCAGCGCCACCGAGCGGCCCGCGAACAGCGGCTGGTGGCACTTGCCGCAGTCCGGTGCCTTGGCGAGGTCGGCCGTGGCCACGCGGTTGGTGGTGTGGCAGTGCGGGCAGACGATGTGCAATGGCGTGGTCATCGCAGGCAACTGGGGGGCTGACGCAGGATTTCAAGCCGTCCCGTAGGTGGGCGCTCCGGTCACGGCGCCGCCACCTGCAGCACGAGCTTGCCGAAGTTGCCGCCCGCGAACAGCTTGTTCAGCGTCTCGGGGAAGTGCTCCAGGCCGACCACGGTGTCCTCCTTGCTCTTCATGCGGCCGTCCTGCAGGTAGCCCGCGAGCTCGGCGATGGCCTGGGGATAGCGGTCGGCGTAGTCGAACACCACCATGCCTTCCATGCGCGCGCGGTTGACCAGCAGGCTCAGGTAGTTGCGCGGGCCGGCCGCGGGCATGCTGTTCGCGTTGTTGTACTGGCTGATGGCGCCGCAGACGATGACGCGGGCCTTGCGCGCCAGGCGCGCGAGCACCTGGTCCAGGATGTCGCCGCCCACGTTGTCGAAGTACACGTCCACGCCCTGCGGGCAGTGCTGCCTGAGCCCCTCGCGCACGGCACCGGGGCCGGCCTTGTAGTCGATGCAGGCGTCAAAGCCCAGCTCGCGCACCACCCAGTCGCACTTGGCGGGGCCGCCCGCGATGCCGACCGCGCGGCAGCCCTTGATCTTCGCGAGCTGGCCCACGGTCTGGCCGACCGCGCCGGCCGCGGCCGAGACCACCACGGTCTGGCCCGGCTGCGGCTGGCCGATGTCCAGCAGGCCGAAGTAGGCCGTCATGCCCGGCATGCCCAGTACGTTGAGCCACTGTCCCACCGTGCCCAGGCGCAGGTCGATCCTGGCCAGGCCCGCGCGCTGCAGCTCGCTTTGTGGCAGCAGCGCGTACTCCTGCACGCCGAGCCGGCCGTAGACCGTGTCGCCGACCGCGAAGTCCGGGTGGCGCGACGCGAGCACGCGGCCGACGCCGCCTGCACGCATGACCTCGCCGATGGCCACGGGCGGGATGTAGCTCTTGGCGTCGTTGAGCCAGCCGCGCATGGCCGGGTCCAGCGACAGCGACAGGGTCTGCACCAGCACGCCGCCCGCCTCGGGCTCGGCCACGGCTTCGGTCGTGAACTGCCAGTGCTCGCGCGTGGCGGTGGTCTCGGGGCGCTTGGCCAGGCGGACCTGGCGGTTGGTGCGGGCGTTCATGGGTCTCCTTGGGGTGGAAGACCATGCTAGCGGCCGCGCGCGCAGGCAACGTCACGCATTGGACTCCGGGCGCGTGGCCCGGCAGTCCGGTCCGGGGCCTATTGCGGCACCAGCCCCGCGGCCTTGACGAGCTCGGCGTGCAGCCTGAGCTCCTCGGAGATGGTCTTGCCGAACTGTTCGGGTGTGGTCGGCGCGACGTCCATGCCGGCCTCGCGCAGCTGGTTGCGGACCTCGTCGCTGGCCAGGATGGCGTGGACCTGGCGGTTGAGCTGGTCGACGATGGCGCGCGGCGTGCGCGCAGGTGCGAGCAGGCCGATCCAGGTCTGGAACACCATGTTGTCGATGCCGGCCTCGCGCATCGTGGGCACCTCGGGGGTCAGCGCGGAACGCTGCTCGGACATGATGGCCAGCGCCACGAGCTTGCCGGCCTTCAGGTGCGGCAGCGCCTCGGGCAGCGGTGCGAACAGCAGGTCCACGTTGCCGCCCAGCAGGTCGTTGATGGCCAGCGCGCCGCCCTTGTAGGGGATGTGGGTCATGCGCACCTTGGTGCGCGTCTCGAACATCAGCGCGGCCAGGTGCTGCGGGCTGCCGTCGCCCGAGGAGGCGTAGTTGACGGCCTCGGCCCGGGTCCTGGCCGCCGCGAGCACGGCGCCGGCGTTCGGGAATTTCTGCCGGTCCTTGACCACGAGCACCATGGCCTGGTTGGCCAGCTTGGTGATGGGCGCGAAGTCGGCCTCGGGGTCATAGGGCAGCTCCTTGAAGATGCTCTTGTTGGTGGTCAGGAACGAGGCCGGAGAGGCCATCAGCGTGTAGCCGTCCGGCGGCGCCTTGGCCACCACGGGCAGGCCGATGCGGCCCGAGGCGCCGGCCCGGTTGTCCACGATGAAGGGCTGGCCCGTGACGGCCGCCAGCTTCTGGCCCACGAGGCGCGCGATCATGTCCACGCCGCCGCCGGCCGGCAGCGCCACCATGAGCTTGACCGGGTGGTCCGGGTAGTTGCCAGGGCCCTGGGCCAGGGCCGGCAGCGCCGTGGCCAGCAGGCCCAGGGTGCAGGCCAAAAGGGAAAGTCGGCGGCGCTTGTGCATGGGGCAGCTCCGTGTCAGGAAGGGGAGGTGGTGGTCGGGGAGGCGGTCGGGGAGGTGGGGGCGATGCGCTGCTCCAGGCGCAGGCGCGTGATGGCCGAGATCTCGTCGAGCGCCGCGGCCAGTTCGGTCGCGCGGTCGTGCTGCAGGCGCTGGGCGAAGGCCTGCAGCGCCGATTCGCGCGTGTGCCGCCGGATGCACAGGATGAACGGAAAGCCGAAGCGCGTGCGGTAGGCCTGGTTCAGCGCGTCCCAGCGCTCGGCTTCGCCTTCGGCGAGGTGGGCCAGGGCCAGCGTGCCCTGTTCGGCCACCGAGGCCTCGGTCATGGTGCCGCGGCGCGCGTCGGCGCCGGCCAGTTCGGGGTGGCCGGCATAGAACGCGACGCGGGCCGGCTCGTCCAGGGCGGCCACCACGTCCACCATCGCACGGTGCAGCGCGGCGATGCTGGCGAACGGGCGCTGGGCGGCCGCGCGTTCGGGCACCCAGGGGGCGTGCTCCCAGATGTCGGCCAGTGCGGTGCCGAAGGCCGCGGGCGGGCAGGCGTTGAGTTCGTCCAGGGTGAGCGGGTGCTTCATGCCGTGGCATCGTAGGCAGGGCCGCTGTTGCCGTCCATCACCGATTTTGCTACGTTGCATGCGCAAAATCAGTACGCAGGGGCGGCCCGTCCGGCCTGGCCCCCTGGGCCGGGCGCCGGCGCGCGGCGGCCGGTCGCCGGCGCGCTTCAGCCCGGCGCCGAGGAGCCCCGCACCACGAGCTGGCCGGGCAGCAGCAGCCGGCGCTCGGGGCCCTGGTGGCCTTGCAGCCGCTCGATCAGGCAGCGCGCGGCGCCCTGGCCGATCGCGTCGGTGGGCTGGGCGATGCAGCTCAGGCCGGGGTCGACGAGCGCGGCCCAGTCCGGATCGTCGAAGCCCACGAAGCCCAGGTCGCTGCCGAAATGCCAGCCCAGCTGGCGCAGCGCGTGCGCCACGCGCAGCGTGACGACGGCGTTGCCGGCCACGACGGCCGGCCGGCGGCCCGGGCCTGCGCGCGCGCGCAGCGCCTGCAGGGCGGCCAGCAGGGCCGCGTCGGCGCCTTCGGCGCTCTCGAACACCGTGCCGGCCGTGCCCGCGGCCTGGTGCACGCAGCGGCCGAACGCGGCCGTGCGCTCGCGCCGCGTGCTGACGCCGGCCACGGGCTCGGTCACGTAGAGCAGCTCGCGCCAGCCGCCGTCCACGAGGTGTGTGCAGGCCAGCGCCATGGCGCCGGCGTTGTCCAGCGACACGAAGTCGGCCTGCATGCCCGTGTGGCGCCGGTCGATCAGCACCACGGGCTTGCCCTGCGCGGCCATGGCGTCGGGCACGCTGGTGCCGCGGCCCAGCGTGTTGAGGATGAAGCCGTCGACCTGGTAGCCGGCCAGCGCCTCGATGGCCTGGCGTTCCAGGCTGGAGTCGTTGCCCAGGTTGAACAGCATGACCAGGTAGCCCGCGGCGCGGCAGGCCTGCTCGGCACCGCGCAGCACGGCCACCGAATAGGGGTTGGCGATGTCGGCCACGACCAGGCCGATCAGCCGCGAGCGCCCACGGCTCAGGGCCTGGGCCATGGGGCTGGGCGCGTAGCCGAGCTGCGTGATCGCGGCCTGCACGCGGGCCGCGATGTCCGGGCTCAGCAGCCGCTCGCGGTGGTTGAAGAAGCGCGAGACCGTGGCCTTGGAGACACCGGCCGCGGCCGCCACGTCCGAGATGGTCGGGCGCGCCGTGCTCACGGTGCCACCTGCGCGGGCTGGCGGCGGGGGCTCACTGGAGACCTTTGCGCTGTGCGCTGCGGTGCTGGGCACCTGGGGGCGGCCGGTCGGTGCTCACGCTGCGCCGGTGTCGTAGCGCGCCGTCGGCTGCTGGCCGGCCAGCGCCTGCAGCAGGTTGGTGACGGCCAGCGCGGCCATGGCGTGGCGCGTCTCGGCCGTGGCCGAGCCGATGTGCGGCAGCGGCGTCACACGCGGGTGCGTGCGCAGCGCGGACGCGAGCGGCAGCGGTTCCTTGGCGAACACGTCCAGCCCGGCCGCGCGCAGCGGGCCGTGGTTGAGCGCGTGCAGCAGCGCGGCCTCGTCGACGGTGGCGCCGCGCCCGCCATTGATGAAGACCGCGCCGGGCTTCATCTGCGCGAACAGCGTCGCGTCCACCATGCCGCGCGTGGCATCGGACAGCGGCAGCATGGCCACCACGAAGTCGGCGCGCGCGAGCAGCTCGGCCAGCGGTGTGTGCGTGGCCTTGCCCACGAGCGCGGGCGCCTGGGCGGCCAGGTCGACCGGGCGGCGCGTGTGGTACAGCACGGGCATGTGAAAGCCCAGCGCGGCGCGCTGCGCGATGGCCTGGCCGATGCGGCCGAAGCCCAGCAGGCCGATGGTCTTGTGGTGCACGTCCCAGCCGAACAGCTCCTCGCCGATGTTCTTGGCCCAGCGGCCTTCGCGCACGAGGTTGGCCAGCTCGACCACGCGGCGGCTCGTGGCCATCAGCAGCGCGAACACGGTGTCGGCCACGGTCTCGTCGAGCACGCCGGGCGTGTGGCACAGCCAGATGCCGCGGCGCTGCAGCTCGGCGAGCGCGTAGTTGTCCACGCCGACCGAGACGCTGGAGATCACGCGCAGCTGCGGCGCGCGGTCCAGCAGCGCGGCATCGACGGGGTAGCTCGAGCCGATCAGCGCCTGCGCGTCGGGCAGCGCGGCCTCGAACGCGGCGAGGTCCTGCCTGGGATCGGCCACGGTCACGTCGTGGGCGG
>DATKFT010000993.1:0-2075 GCA_035544335.1 Pseudorhodoferax sp. | reverse complement strand
GACCAGGCATTCCTCCAGCGGCGGGCTCGCCTTGGCCTGCGGCTCTTCCATCGCCACTTCGATTGCCATCAGGCAGAAGTTGACGGGGTTGTTGACCTCATGCAGCAGGCCCGCGGCCAGCGTGCCGATCGCGGCCATCTTTTCCTGCTGCAGCATCTGGCCCTTGATATCGGCCAGGCGCCGGTTGATGTCGGCCAGTTCTTCGTTCTTGCGCGCCAGTTCTTCCTTCAGCCGGATCAGGTGGAAATGCCCGCGCTCGTTCATGAAGGTGTAGACCGCGCTGGCCACGATCGAAAACAGGATGAACAGCGAATTGACGATGAAGTGCGCACGCTGCGCCAGGCCGTCGGGGTGGATCAGGCAGGCGGCCAGGTACATCAGGTACGTCACCACGCCGAAGCCGATGGTCTGCCACAGCCCCATCGGCATGGCGATGCCGACTGCGAAGATGACGAGGTTCAATCCGGCATAGTAGATCGACGACGCCCCGTCGGTGGTGGCGATCATCCATGCGATCATCATCTGCGGCAGCAGCAGCCAGGCCAGCGTCAGCGGCTGCACGTAGTGCCTGCCGGCCTGGTTGACCAGCAGCAGGATGAGGCCAATCAGGGCCGAGACCAACAGGCGCGCGACAAAGAACTGCAGCTGGTGATCGGGATAGATGCCGTAGTCGAGCCCGACCCCCGCCAGCACCAGCACGATGGCAGTCAGCGCGCCCGCCCGGCTCGATACCAGGCGGAACTCGCGCAGGTCGGCCTCGTACGGGGAATACCTGCTCGCGGTCCGTTTCAGCATGGCGTCAGGCCTTGGCCGGATCGGTCACTACCGCTTCCACGAACACGTTGACGCCGGTCGGGTCGGCATAGGTGCGGCTGTCGCGCGTGTTGGACGGCAGCAGCGACGCCATGCCAGCCTCGTCGCGATAGATCAGGTACCACTCCAGCATATGTTCCATGCTGTACCGTTCCGGGTTGTTGACGTGGACGTTGGTAGCCAGGATGCGCCCCTCGGGGTGGGTGCGCGTGGAGAAATAACTGAGCAGGCGCGCACAGACCCGGTCGGACAGGTAGTCGAACAGGCCGGCGCAATAGACGCCGTCGAACTCGCGCAGCGACGGGTCCGGGTCGATGCGGCGCTTGAGCAGTTCATGCACCGAGTGGTGGACATACTCCACCTCGATCCTCGCATTGGCCTTACGGCAACTCTCGTTGATGCGGTCGCGGGCGTAATCCAGGGTTTCCTGGCTGAAGTCGAGCAGCTGGAACGAGAGCCAGTGGGGCTCGGGGTATTCGGTAATGAAGCGGTTGATTTCGACGGCGGGACCGCAGCCCACGTTCAGCAGCCGGAACGGCTTGCCCGCGGCGCGCGCCTGCTCGGCCATGCGCACCAGGAAATCCACCAGCAAGTCGATGCGGTTGCGATGCGCTGCGGCCACCGACGACTGCAGGAAGGTCGCATTGACGATCTGGAAGTAGGTGCTGGGCCCCTGGCGCGGATCCGACAGGATCTGGTTGACCATCTCATAGTCGCCGGCATAGCCCAGCGGCTTGGTGTAGGTCCGGAACACGAACGGGGAGCGCAGCAGCAGCGGATGCAGCGCCGCCTGGGTGAAGGTGCGGTGCATCACGGTGTCTTCTTCCGGCACATGCGCCGCCTCGCCGTCGAGCCGCGCGGAATATTCTCGGATCTTCAGCGCGATCGGAGTCGCCAGCTCCTCGAACACGTCCATGCGCAGGGTCTCGCCCTCCTTGGGCAGCGTGCTGGTCATGTCGACCTGCTCTACCCAGCGCGATACTTCGGACAGGAACGCGCGCATCTCGTTGACGACGATCTGGTAGTCGCGGCGGATATTGAAGCGCTTCTCCCAGTCCTGCACGAACTGCAGCGACTCGCGCGCTACCGACTTGGGCTCGTCGTCGAGGTTGCTCAGCTCCAGCCATTCGTCGATCAGCGTCAGCGACACCACCGCGGTCAGGCCGGTGTTCACCAGGCTCATCACCACCGCCTTGCCGAGATACGCGTTCTTCGTGCCCATGCGGACACTGAGTTCGCTCAGCACCTCGCTGACCTGCACG
>DATKFT010000992.1:0-9534 GCA_035544335.1 Pseudorhodoferax sp. | reverse complement strand
GAACTGCAGCACGCCCCGGACGCCCTCGCCCTGCTCGACGGCACGGCCCTGCCCCAGGGCGTGCGCGCATTGATCGAGGCCCAGGTGACGCGGCTGCCCGCGGACACCCTGGCCGTGCTCGAAGCGGCGAGCGTGGCCGGCGCGGAGTTCGCCACCGCCGTGCTGGGCGCCGCCCTGCAACGGCCGGCCGACGAGATCGAGCAGTTGCTGGAGACGCTGGCACGGCAGGGCCAGTTCGTCGAAGCGCGTGGCCTGGCCCGCTGGCACGACGGCACCGTGAGCGGCCGCTACGGCTTTCGCCATGACCTGGTGCGCGAAGGGCTGTACCGCCGCCTGGGCAGCGCCGCGCGCATGCGCCTGCACGGCGCCATCGGTGCACGCCTGGCCGCCGCGCATGCCGAGCACGCCAGCGACATCGCGTCCGAGCTCGCACTGCATTTCGCGCATGCCCACGATCCCTGGCGCGCGGCCCGGCACCGCACCGTGGCCGGCGACAAGGCGATGCACCGCTTCGCGCCGCTGGAGGCAATGGCCCATGTGGAGAAAGGGCTCGCGCAGCTGGCCATGGCACGGGCCAGCAGCCACGACCGGCACGGCGGCGATGCCGCGGAGCTGCGCCTGCGCCTGATCGAAGGCGCGGCCCTGCTCGCGACGCGCGGCTACACCGCAGCGGAGGTCGAGACCACCTACAGCAGAACGCTGGCACTGGGCATTGCACTGAACGACGCCAGCGCGATCGGGCCGGCGCTCTCCGGGCTCTTCAACCTGTACCTGACCCGCGCGGCCTTCGCGCAGGTACAGGACGTCGCCGACCAGGTGCTGGCGCTGTTGCAGCGGCATCCCGACCCCGTGCTCGAGATGCTGGCGCACAACGTGCGCGGCGGCGCACTGCTGTTCTCGGGCGCTGCGGCCGAGTCGCTGCAGCACGTGGCCAGGACCCAGTCGCTCTACGATGCGCAGGCCCATCGGCACCTGCTGGTGCTCTATGGCGAAGACCCCGCCATGGTCAGCCACCACATCGGTGCGCTCGCGTGCTGGGTCGGCGGCGACCGCGACGCGACCGAACGCCACCTGCGCGAAGGCTTCGCGCTGACGCACAGTCTGGCCCACCCCTTCGGCCAGGCGCAGATGCTCTGGATGGAAGCCTTGATCGCGCTCGATGGCGACGAGTTCCCGCGCGCAGAGCACGCGGGCGCGCGGCTGGAAACGCTGTGCACGGCGCACAGCTTTCCGCTGTGGCAGGCGGGCGGCCGGATCCTGCGCGGCGCCGCGCTGGCCGGCCTCGGCCGGCACGACGAAGCCCAGCACTGGACTGCCCATGGCCTGCAGGCCTGGCGCGACAGCGGCACCCTGCTGACCTTTCCCCATGCCCTGGCTGCGGCGGCACGCGTACAACTGCACGGCGGTCGCCTCGACGAGGCCTTGCAGCACCTCGCGCAGGCCTTGGAGATCGTGGCACGCACGGGCGAGCGCTGGTACGAACCCGAGCTGCACCGCCTGCAGGCGAGCTGGCTGCTGCAGCACCAGGGCACCGGCGCGTCCACCCTGGCACAGGCCCGGGCCGGCTTCGAGCGCGCGCTGGTGCTGGCCCGCGCGCAACAGGCCCTGCTCTTCGAGCGCCGTGCCGCCGCCGGCCTCGCCAGCCTGGCCCGGCGCGCGGCCGCCGGCGCGCACAGCGGACCACCTGCCAGCTGAGATGCGCTGCAGCGGCATGCCAACCATGCCGCGACCGGCTCCATCACCGCCGCCGGCGCCGCTGTGTGCCGCAGCAGGCCCCTCGGCATCGCCAGCGCTTGCGAGCCCGGGGCCTAGCTTTGCAGGTAGCGTTGCCGCAGTACGGTGTACTCCGCAGCGCCCAGGCCGAGCTGCCCCTCGAGGTACGCGGCCATGCCGCCGTGCGCGGTATCGATCACGTCGAACGCCGCGCCCAGAAAGGCGGCATCGACACCGTTGACCACCCGCAACACGTCCGCCGACATCCCCGGGACTGCGCGCGGCGGTTCCGTCCAGTACTGCTGCGACAGCAGATAGTCCTGCCATACCGTGGCGCGCGGCACTTCGAGCGCGCTCAGAATGAGCGCGGCCACGAGCCCGGTGCGGTCCTTGCCCGCAGTGCAGTGGAAGGCCAGCGGGTGCTCCGTGGCCAGCAGGACCTGGAACATCTCGCGCAGCACAGGCGACCAGCGCAGGACGAGGTTGCGGTAGCTCTGCAGCATGGCGGCATGCGCGAGGTCTGCCGTCAGCGCTTGGCCCTGGGCCTGCGCGTCCTGCAGCCGCGCGAGGATCGCGGGCTCGATGGGCAGATGCAGCACGCGCACGCCAGCCAGCTGCGTCGGCCGGTGCGCGCGCTCCGCAACGCCGCGCAGGTCGCAGACCGTGCCCAGACCCATGTCGCGCAGCACGGCTTGCGCGTGCGCCGGCAGCGCGGCGCCGAGTGCGTTGGTGCGGAACAGCTGGCGCCACCGCACATGCTTGCCGCTCGCGGTGGCATAGCCCCCCAAGTCCCGGAAGTTCGGTGCGCCTGCGAGGGCGAGGTGGCGTGCAGGTGCGCCGTCGATCACGTTCGTCATGGCTTCGCTTTGCATCACGGGCGGTAGACCGCACGGCCCTCGAGAATGTCCCGCACCGAACCGTAGGGCGCCGGAAAATCGATGATGTCGTTCTGCGCCAGGACGCCGGGCACGCAGACCTGCGCGGTCACGCGGTCACCGTCCAGGTGGTACAGGTTGTAGCCAATCTGCTTGCTGCCGATCGTCGGCTGGAAGCCCCCGGGCAGCACGAAGGCGCTGGACGGCCCCCAGGCATGCAGGACAGGCCCGATCTGCAGCATCCGATGCTGGTGCATGTGGCCCGTTGCCACGAGACGCAGCCGTGCGGTGCGCACCAGGTCGAGCAGACGTAGGCGCGGCGCGAGCGGAACATAGCGGTAGGTGGGCTCCGGCTCGTCGGGGTGAGCGAGGAACAGCGGCTTGTGCAGGAACAGCGCCAGCGGGCGGCCTTGGAGTGCCCGGACCTCTTGGGCCAGGAAGTCCCATTGATCGGCCTCCTCGGCCAGGTCGCTGCCGCACAGCTGGGCGTTCAGTCCGATCAGCCGAAATTCGCCCGCGTCGGCGCCCCAGAAGTCCGCGCCCCAGACGGCGCGGTAGCGGGCCAGGCGCTGCGCGGTCACGGGCTTGTTCAGGACATCGCCGGGCGCCCGCGGGTTGTCGCCGATGTCGTGGTTGCCGGGCAGCACGCGCCACGCGGGCGTGAGCTGCTGGTGCAGCGCGTACGCACGCAAATGATCGGCATCTTCTTGCGTGCCGTTCACCGTCAGGTCGCCGGTGTTGATGACGAGGTCGGGCGCAACGCGGTTCATCTCATCGGCCAGCGCGATGAAGTTGGGCTCGAAGTCGCGGTGTTGCGCACCCAGATGGGTGTCGGTGATGTGCGCAATGCTGAAGCCGGCAGCACGGCCCTGTCCTTGGTTCGTGCTCATTGCGGCTCCACGCCCATGCGGCGCGCCAGCTCGCCCCAGCGCTGCGTCTCGTGCTGGATGAGCGCCGTGAACTGCGCTGGCGTGCCTGGCGGGAAGACGTTCACATTGAGTGCATGCAGCCGCGCCACGAACCCTGCTTGCGTTGAGATCTGCGCGACCAGCTCGTGCAGGCGCATGGTGATGGTGTCCGGTGTGCCATGCCGCACAAAAAGGCCGTACCAGCCATCGAGGTCCATGGGGATCTGCTGTTCCAGCAGCGTGGGGACATCCGGCAGGCGCGGCGCACGGGCCGTGGACGCGACGGCCAGTACGCGCACGCTGCCCTGCTCGATCAAGGGCAGCGGCGACATCGGGTCCGTCCAGCCGATGTCGATCTGGCCGCCCACGAGGTCCTGCAACAGCTGCGGCACGGTCTTGTAGACCACGTGCTCGAACTTCACGCCGCTGCTGTGCGTCAGCTGCTCCATCGCCCCATGTGCGCTGGAGCCGACGCCCCAGGTCGCGTACAGCGGCGTCGCCTTCTGCGCGCGTGCCCACGCCACCAGCTCCTGCACGTTGCGCACCGGCAGGCGCGGATTCACGAGCAGCAGGTTGCCGCCTGCGCCGACCTGCGCGATCGGCGCGAAATCGGCCAGCGGCCGGTACGGCAGCTTCTTGTAGAACCAGGGATTCGCCACCATGGTGGAGAAGCCGCAAAACAGCAGTGTGTAGCCGTCGGGTTTGCTGGCAGCCACATCGCCGTTGGCCAGGATGCCGTTGGACCCCGGTTTGTTGTCCACGAACACCGTCTGCCCGAGCAGCTGGCCCAGCCTTTCGGCGAGCACCCTGGCCAGCACGTCGGTGCCCGATCCGGCTGCGGCGCCCGCCACCATCCGGACCGGGCGGCTGGGGTAAGGCTCGTTCTGGCCCCACGCGCGCCCCAATGTCGCGCTGAGTGCCAAGGCCGCTGCGATGTCCCGTCGTCTCATGGCGTTCCTTTCAAAAGATCTGGTAGACGGCGGCGACCTGATCGCGCAGCCACATGTTGGCCGGCTCGCCGTCGGCGCTCGCATGCCAGTAGAGATACAGCTCACGCGAAGGCATCTCGTAGGGAAGCGGAAAGATCCGGTTCGCCAGGGGTGCGTTGAGCGCCTGCGCATGGCGTTCGTACATGGTCAGGACCATGTCGGTGCGCGCCACGACCTCGCAGGCGGTGGAAAAGTTCTGGCAGCGCAGCTTGACACGGCGCGCATGGCCAAGGCGGTGCAGCGCGAGGTCTTCGACACCGGGGCCACTGTGGCGAGACGAGGCCTGGACGTGGTCCAGTTCCAGATAGGTCGGCAGATCGATGCCCTTGCGGGCCTGCGGATGCCCGCGGCGCACCACCACCACCATCGTGGTCGCCATCAAGATGCGGTGGTGGATGCCCTCGGCTCTGGGCTGCAGCACATCGATGAGGATGTCCAGTCCACCCGAAGCCAGCATGCTGTGCGCGCTCTCGCGGTCGTAGCGCACCGAAGTGAGCTTCACTGCGGGGGCCAGTTCCGCGACGCGTGCGGCCAGGCTTGGAATGGTCGTGGACTCCACGATGTTGCGCAGTCCGATGCGGAATTCGCGCGCCGATGTCTGCGGGTCGAACTTGTTCAGCTTCTTGAATGCGCCTTCGATCTCGATGAGCGCGCGGCGCACGGGGGCGATGATTTCATCGGTGCGCGAGGTCGGCGTCATGCGGTGCCCTGCCCGCACGAAGAGCGGGTCGTCCAGCAGCTCGCGCAAGCGGGACAGCGCGTGGCTCATCGCGGACTGCGTGAGGTGCAAGGTCTCGCTGGCCTTGGTGATGCTGCCCTCGGAATAGATGGCGTTCAGCACCAAGAGCAGATTGAGGTCAATGCGGCTGATGTTGACCATGGGTTCTTGCAGAGGACCGGGCTTCATTTCCGTCGTGATCCTAGCGGCGGCACGCGGAGATTGGACGCACACGCACCATGTAATTCCTTCATGGTCATTGTTCGCGCGCTACATGGTGGGCGCCGGTGCGTGGCCCACGCGGGCGCGCGCCAGAAAGCGGCAGCCGCAGATCTGCGCGCAGGTGATGGCGCGGCTGGAGGCCGGGCCTGCTGCCCATTGCATGCGCCACCCAAAAACCCTCGCAGCTGGCCCTAGGTCGACGGCACAAGCCGCGGCCGAGTTCTGTTGCGCAGATCGAATGGCCGGGCATTTTGCAGAGGCCTTGCATGCCAGGCATGCGTCGCCGGACTTCCAACGGCTTCTGGCGCAGAAACCAGCCCCGGCCCTGGAAACGCTGCGGAAACCCCTCAGGGCCGGCCCACCCGCCGGTGGTAGGCCAGGAACACCTCGTCGCGCACCCAGCCCATGGAGGTGTACAGCGTCTGCGCCGGCAGGTTGCTGCGCGCCGTCGTGAGGTCCATGCGGGCCTTGCCGTCCTGCAAGGCGCGCGCCTGGGCGGCCTGCAGCAGCCATCGCCCCACGCCCGACTGCCGCGCGGCCGGCAGCACGAACAGGTCGTAGAGCACATAGATGGGCTGGGCATCGACCGAGCAAAAGCTTGGGTAGAGCTGGCAGAAACCGACGAGGCCGGCCGACGCAGACTGCGCGACCAGGACCACGGACTCCTGGCGCGCGAGGCGTTCACCGATGAACTGCCGGGCCAGCGCGCGGTCGGCGGGCTGCTCGTAGAACTGGCGGTACAGGTCGAACAGCTCCGCGACGGACTCCAGGTCCGCCGCCTGCGCCTGGCGGACCGTGATCCCCATGGCCTCGCCGGCGGCCACAGGCCGGGGACCGGCCGGCACCTGCGCCGCGGGCGCGATGGGTTCGTCCGCGTGCTGGCCGGCACCGCGGTCGCGCGCCAGCAGATCGACATACGCGCCCTCGACCAGCTGCGCGGGGTCCACGCCCAGGCGCGCCATCAGCGCGTGGGCCTCGCGCACGCCGGCCTCGGCCGGCTCGTGCGCCTCGAGCACGACCTCGAGCTCGAGGAAGGCGCCCAGGCCCTCGACCTCGTCGAGGTGGATGCGCGTGCGGCCCGCGAGGAACAGCGTGCGCTGCTTGCGCACGCGGCCGGCCAGGCCATGGGCCAGCGCCAGCGTCTCGCGCAGCTGCGCGGGCTCGGAGGTGGCCGAGCGCACGTAGAACGACTCCTTCGGGCCTTGCTGGTCGGCGCGGCGGTAGAAGATCAGCTCGCCGCGCTCCTCGGAGAAGGCCCGCAGCTTGAGCCGGCCCGTGGCGCACTGGAAGAAGCTGTCGTCCTGCGCGATCGCGAACGGGCCCTGGTCGGCGATGGCGGCGGCCCGGGTGCTGAGTTCTGCGACGCTCGCGATGCGGGCCTTGATTTCGATGTTGCGGGGCATGGGTGTGATGGGATGGTGGTGCGCGGCTGGTGCATGCGCCAGCCCGGCGCGGGGCCTGTGCGCAGGCCCCGGGGTCCCGGCGATCTTGCCATGCGGGGCGGCCCATGCAGGCCGGCCTCCAGGACCTGCCTACATCCCCACGAGCGCGCCCAGCGTGCGCGCCAGCGCGCCGTCGAACACCAGCCGCCCCTCGATGGACGCCAGACAGATGCACTCGCTGCCGGCCTGCACCACGGGCTGGTGGTGCACCTGGGTGTCGGTGGCGTCGAAATCACCGGGCCCGAACTGCGCACGGCCGTCGTGGAAGCTGCCGTGCAGCACCTGGGTCAGCTCGCGCCCGCTGTGCGTGTGCTGCGCCAGGTACATGCCCGCGGCGATGCGCAGCAGCACCACATTGGCCTGCGGATCCTGCGGCACACGCACGCGTGCGTAGCGCATGCCCGGCCCCATCCAGCGCCAGCGCGTGATCTGGCAGCCCGCCAGCGCCAGCGGCCAGCGCGCACCGGCCGGCAGCGGCGGCAGCCCCCGCACGGGCACGGGTGCCGGTGCGGCCACGCGCGCGTCCGCCGCCGCGATGGCGCTGAAGGCGCGCGCCAGCGCGTCCTCGCGCAGCGCGGCCGGCGGCAGCGCGTCCAGCAGCGCGCCGCCGACCTGCTGCAGCAGGGCCAGCTGCGCCTGGCAGCGCGCGCAGTCCTCCAGATGGCTGGCCAGCACCAGCGCGGGTGCGGTGGGCAGCTGGCCTGCGGCGTGGGCCAGCAACAGGTCGTCGCCGGGATGGTGTCGGATGCTCATGGAACAGGGTCTTCGAATGCGGCCAGCAGACGGCGCAGATGGGCCACGGCCAGCCGCATGCGCGACTTGACCGTGCCCAGTGGAATGCCCAGCGCGTCGGCGATGCGCGCATGCGGCTGGTCTTCGTAGTACGACAGTTGCAGCACCAGGGACTGCTCGGGCGGCAGCTGGCGCAGGGCCGCGCGCACATGGCCTTCCATGCGCTGCGCGTGCAGCCGCTCGGCCGGCGCGGCGGCCTCGTGCGCGAGCGCATCGGGATCGACCTCGTCCGCGTGCAGTGCCGCTGCGCCGCCCTGGCGCCGGTAGCGGTCCACGCGCAGGTTGCGCGCGATCGTGAACACCCAGGTGGACACGCCGGCCTGCGCGGCGTCGAACTGCGCGGCCTTGCGCCACAGCAGCACCAGCGTCTCCTGTGCGAGGTCCTCGGCCTGGGCGTCGTCGGCGCCGGCGCGCAGCAAATAGCTCTTCACGCGCGGTGCGAAATGGGCGAACAGCTGGCCGAAGGCCTGGCGGTCGGCGCTCTGGGCCACTGCGCCCAACCAGGCCGCCAGCTGCTCCGGCCCGGGCCCGCCCGTGCGCGCCGTGGCCGCGGGCGCAGCCGACACGACCGACAGGTGGGGTGCGCGTGCGCCCGCCGGAACGGGTTCCGGCGTGGCACTCGGGCGGGGCAGCATGTCCATGGCCCATCTTACGCAGCGCTGCACGGATCGGATCACTGCGCAGATCCAAACCGCGCTGCCCCGCGTACAAGCTGGCAGCAGGCGGTTTGGGCCGCCCACACGACAACACCCGACAGCTTCCCCAGGAGCAACGCATGGACCCGGCCGCCACCTTGCCTTCCCAGCCGCAGAGCGCAGCGGCTGGCGCCCCGCTGCGTGTGGCCGTCGTCGGCAGCGGCATCGCCGGGCTGTCGGCCGCCTGGCTGCTGGCCCCGCGCCACCACGTGGACGTGTTCGAGGCCGATGGCCGGGCCGGTGGGCACAGCCACACGGTGGAGTTGCCCGGCCCCGACGGCACGCTGGCCGTGGACACCGGCTTCATCGTCTACAACGAACCGGCCTACCCCAACCTCACGGCGCTGTTCCAGCACCTGGGCGTGGCGACCCAGGCCACCGAGATGTCGTTCGGGCTGAGCCTGGACGGCGGTGCGCTCGAATACGCGGGCAGCAGCCTCAACACCTTGTTCGCGCAGCGCGCCAACCTCTGGCGCCCGCGTTTTTGGCGCATGCTGCGCGAGCTGCTGCGCTTTTACCGCGAGGCGCCACGCCATGCCGCGGCCGCCGGCCTGCAGTCGCTGGACGACTACCTGGACGACCATGGCTACGGCGCCGCCTTGCGCGAGGACCACCTGTACCCGATGGCCGCGGCGATCTGGTCCACGCCAGCGGCCCAGGTGGGCCGCTACCCCACCGCCGCCTTCGTGCGCTTCTGCGAGAACCATGGCCTGCTGCAGCTCAGCGGCCGGCCGCGCTGGCGCACCGTGCAGGGCGGCAGCCGCAGCTATGTGCGCCGGCTCACGCAGGGCCTGGGCGAGCGGCTGCACCTGGACAGCGCCGTGCTGCAGGTGCAGCGCGACGCGGACGGTGTGCGGCTGCGCACGCGCACAGGCTGGCACCCCGAGCGCTTCGACCAGGTGGTGCTGGCCTGCCACGCCGACCAGGCGCTGCGCCTCTTGCCCGACGCGAGCGGCGAGGAGCGCCACCTGCTGGGCGCCTTCGGCTACAGCCGCAACCTGGCCGTGCTGCACAGCGACCCGGCGCTGATGCCGCGCCGGCGCGCCTGTTGGTCGGCCTGGAACTACCTGGCCGAGCGCTCGCGCCCCGACGCGCTGTGCGTGAGCTACTGGATGAACCGGCTGCAGGGCCTCGCCGAGGACAGGCCGCTGTTCGTCACGCTGAACCCCCTGCGCCCGCC
>DATKFT010000991.1:0-2217 GCA_035544335.1 Pseudorhodoferax sp. | reverse complement strand
CCCGACACCTGCAGGCCATCTTCGGCGAGGTCGCGCCCGGTGCGCTCGCGCACCTGCGCCGCCACCTGCGCTGGGTCGAGATCGCCGGTGGCGACACGCTCATGCACCAGGGCGAAGAAGGCGACTCCATGTACCTGATCGTGAGCGGCCGGCTGCGCGCCTATGTGCGTGCGGCCGACGGCAGCGAGCGCATGGTCGGCGAGATGGCGCGCGGCCAGACCGTGGGCGAGATGAGCCTGTACACCGGCGAGCCGCGCGCGGCCACGGTGGTCGCCGTGCGCGACTCGGTGCTCGTGCGGCTGGCCAAGTCCGAGTTCGTGCAGCTGCTGGAAAGCAGCGCCCAGGTCTCCATCGCACTCACGCGCCAGATCGTGCGGCGGCTGCAGGGCGAACAGCAGCAGACCCACGAGCGGCCGGTCGCCATCGGCCTGGTGCCCATCACGTGCGGCGTGGACATGGCGGCCTTCGCGGCCGAGCTCGCACGCCAGGTCGGCGAACGCCTGGCCCAGACGCAGGGCCGGGGCCGCGTGCGCGTCGTCGACGCCGCGCAGATCGGCCAGGCGCTGGCCGAGGCCGGCGTGGCGCTGGACGATGCCGACCCCGAGATCCGCGCCGAGGCCAGCCGGCGCGTGGCACTGCTGCTGGACGAGATCGAGGCCACGCACGACGCCGTGCTGCTGCTCGCCGACGAGGGGCCGAGCCCCTGGACGCAGCGCTGCTGCCGCCACTGCGACGAGCTGCTGCTGCTGGCCGACGCCACGCAGCCCGCCGCGCTGCACGCCGTGGAACGCCAGTTCCTGCTGCACCGGCCGCCGCGCACCGAGGTCGCCGAGCTGCTGGTGCTGCTGCACCCGGCCGAGCGCCGTTCGCCCCGGGGCACGGCCACCTGGCTGCAGCGCAGGCCGCTGGCCGGCCATGTGCACCTGCGCCCCGTGCTGGCGCGCGACATGGCCCGCATGGCGCGCCTGCTCACGCGCACCGCGGTCGGCCTGGTGCTGGCCGGCGGCGGCGCACGCGGCTTCGCCCACCTGGGCGTGTACCGCGTGCTGCGCGAGCAGGGCGTGGAGATCGACTGGGTCGGCGGCACCAGCATCGGCGCCGTGATGGCCGCCTACGTGGCCTCGGACCAGCCGCTGGACCGCGTGATGGACAACGCACGCAGCGCGTTCGCGCGCAACCCCACGGGCGACATGAACCTGTTCCCGCTGCTCTCGCTGTTCAAGGGCGTGCGCCTGCACGGCGTGCTGCGCCGCGCCGTGCAGGAGCTGGTGGACTTCGACGCCGACATCGAAGACCTCTGGAAGAACTACCACTGCGTGGCGACCAACTACTCGCGCGCCTGCGAGCAGCGCATCGCGCAGGGCAACCTCGTGCAGGCGCTGCTGGCCAGCATCGCGATTCCGGGCGCGCTGCCGCCCGTGGTGCGCGATGGCGAACTGCTCTGCGACGGCGGCACCTTCAACAACTTCCCGGTCGACCAGATGCGCCGCATGCGCGGCGTGGGCTATGTGATCGGCGTGGACCTGAGCCTGGGCGGCGCCACGCAGGTCCCGCCCGACGGCCTGCCCGGCAACATCAGCCTGTGGCGCGACCGCCTGCGCCCAGCCGCGCAGCGGCGCTACCGCCTGCCCTCGCTGCCGGCCTACCTGATGACCGTGACCGGGCTGTACAGCCTGTCGCGCCGGACGCAGGCCCAGCAGGGCTGCGACCTGTACTTCCACCCCGCGCTCGAACGCGTGGGCATGCTGCAGTGGAAGAGCATCGACCCCATCATCGCGCGCGGCTATGCGCACGGCCGGACCATCCTCGCCGCACTGGACGGCACGCAGCGGCGTCAGCTGGGCCTGTACGACGGGCCCGACGGACGGGACGGACGCGCAGCACCGGCCCCCGCACGCTGAACGCAAAAAAGGGCGGCCCCTGTCTGGAGCCGCCCCGCGTGCATGGTGCGCGTCGTGCGCGTGGCGATCAGCGCCGCGCCTGGCGGCGCCAGGCCACGCCGGCCACGAGCAGCGACAGCAGGATCAGCGCCCACTGCGACAGCGTGGGGATCGCGGTCAGCGCATCCGGGCCCACCGGCGTGCTGGTCTGCGCGCTGTTGTTGCTGGGGTCGGTGTCGCCCGGTGCGTCCACGATGGCGTTGTTCACGAGCGGACGCGCACCCGTGTAGGGGCTCGCGAGCTTCAGGCTCACCGTGAAGCTCTTGCTCGCCCCGAC
>DATKFT010000990.1:0-1596 GCA_035544335.1 Pseudorhodoferax sp. | reverse complement strand
CGCCGTCGGTGCCGCCACCGGGCGGGAACGGGACGATCAGCTTGAGGGGCTGTCCGGCCGGGCCGGCGGCCAAGGCGCCGGGCGCCGAGAGCGCCAGGCCGAGGCTGGCGGCAAGTCCAAAGGCGAGCTGGCGCCGACGCGGTGCGAATGGGGTCACGTGGGTGTCTCCGAGGTTGGGCCTGCACGAACGGCAGGCTTGTGACGGTCTGGAAACGGCAATGCTATGGCCTGCGCCATGGCCGGTCATAGCCGATCGTGATGGCCTCGTTCGCCAATGGAGAGGGTGTGCGCCCGCTGGTGCGCATCTGCTGTGCGAACACGTCCTGGGTGGACTGCGGCGTGCGGGCCGCCACCGCGCCCGCACGCCGCTGCGCTTCAGCGCACCGTGACGTTGACGGGGCGCGCCACGATCACGTAGCTGTGGGTGCCGTCGCCCATCGCGTGGCGGTAGCCGGGCAGCACCACGGCTGTGCCGGCCCCGGTGAAGCGCACGCTGCCGTCCGCCGCCGTGGTGTGCGGCGCCGTGCCGGCGATGACGGCGGCGGTGTTGCTGCTGGCGGCGATGGCGGCGCCGGCCTGCGTGGTCAGCGTGACGGGCATGCTGAACGGCTGCCCGAGGGCCGCGCTGGCGCTGGTGGCGCTGGCCACTTCCACCGGGAAGTCCTTGGCCCACCAGGCGTAGTCCGTCGTCAGGCCATGCGTGCCATAGCTGTAGAAGCGGTAGAAGTCGGCCTGGCTGTTCAGCGTCCAGGGCCAGAACGTGATGCCGCGGTGCTTGCCGGCTTCCATGGCCGCGGCGCTCAGGTTGCTGTAGCTCGGATTGAAGGTGGCCGAGTACTGCTGTGTCGCGCCGAGCATGCTGCGCAGATCGGCCAAGGGATCGCTGCCACCGGCCGCGCTGTTCAGGAGCCCGACCGTGATCTCCGGCAGGCTGGCCCCCATGCGCGTGAGCTGGTTGCCATCGAACGAGATCGCCACCACCTGGTCGCGCACGCCCAGTGCGTCCAGTTCCTGCTTGAGCAGCGGAACGATGTCGGCGTTGCCGCTCTTGATCTCCACGAAGTGGACCGTACGGCTGCCCTTGAATTCCTGGAAGAACTCGCGCAGCGTGGGCACCGCGTAGGCCTTGCCCTGGGTCCGCAAGGCCTTGACCTGGGCCAGCGTCATGCTCTCGATGTTGCCGGTGCCCGTGGTCGTGCGGTCCACGGTGGCGTCGTGCATGATGACCAGGTGGCCGTCGGTGGTCCTGTAGATGTCGTTCTCGATCGCGTCGGCGCCGGCTGCGGCGGCCGCACGCGCGCCTTCCAGCGTGTTCTCGTCTTCCGTGGACGGCATGCCGCGGTGGCCGGTGATGAGCGGCTTGCGCAGCAGCGTGCCGGCCGGCAGTGCGCGCAGCACCTGGGCGAACACGCCGGTGTTGGCCGACAGCACGCCGTTCACACCGGTCGTCAGCACGGCGGCGGCATCGGCCGCCGTCGTGGCGTCCGAACGCGCCCAGGCCGTGATGAGCAGGCGCTGCAGATGCGAGACCGTGGCACGGTTGGCCATGGCCGGTGGCAGCACCGCGATCTTGGCCTTGGCGCGGTTGGTGGCGGC
>DATKFT010000989.1:0-1762 GCA_035544335.1 Pseudorhodoferax sp. | reverse complement strand
CGGCTCGAGACCGTGCAGCAGGGCTCCATCACGGTGGACGGCATCGAACCCACGGCCGGTGGCAAGAACGTGGACCGCGTGCGCGCCGAGGTCGGCATGGTGTTCCAGCAGTTCAACCTGTTCCCGCACCTGACCATTCTTCGGAACTGCACGCTGGCGCCCATGCGCTCGCGCGGCATGACGCAGGCGCAGGCGGAAGAGGTGGCCATGCGCTACCTCACGCGCGTGCGCATTCCCGAGCAGGCCATGAAGTACCCGGCCCAGCTCTCGGGCGGCCAGCAGCAGCGCGTGGCGATCGCGCGCGCGCTGTGCATGTCGCCCAAGATCATGCTGTTCGACGAGCCGACCTCGGCGCTGGACCCCGAGATGGTCAAGGAGGTGCTGGACACCATGATCACGCTGGCCGAGGACGGCATGACCATGCTGTGCGTCACGCACGAGATGGGCTTTGCGCGCAGCGTGGCCGACCGCGTGATCTTCATGGCCGATGGCAGGATCATCGAGCAGGCGCCGCCGCAGCAGTTCTTCGAGAACCCCCAGCACGAGAAGACACGGCAGTTCCTCGGGCAGATCCTGTGAGGCGGCCTGGTGTCCACGCCTGAGCGTTCGGGGCGGGCTCGGCGCCTGCCACGGCGCGCCCAGGCACCCAGGGCCCCCACCATGGCCGTAGAACAATGCAGCCCCCAGACCGGAAGATTTGAATGAACGACCCCACCGCCTTCGACGTCGCCCTGCTTGGCGAAGCCATGATGCTGCTCGTGGCCGACCGGCCCGGCCCGCTGGAAGACTGCACCGGCTTTCTGAAACGCACCGCCGGCGCCGAGACCAACGTGGCCATCGGCCTGGCGCGCCTGGGCTTTCGGGTCGGCTGGGCCAGCCGCCTGGGCACCGACAGCATGGGCCGCTACCTGCTCGCCAGCATGCGCGCCGAGGGCATCGACTGCAGCCACGTGGTCTGCGACGCCGCGCAGAAGACCGGCTTTCAGTTCAAGGGCCGCGTGACCGACGGCAGCGACCCGCCCGTCGAATACCACCGCAAGGGCTCGGCCGCGAGCCAGATGGTGCCCGCCGACATCGACGAGGCCTGGCTGCGCAGCGCGCGCCATCTGCATGCCACGGGTGTGTTCGCGGCCATCTCGGCCACCACGCTGCCCACCGCGGTGCGCAGCATGGAGATCGCGCGTGCGGCCGGCCGCACCATCTCGTTCGACACCAACCTGCGGCCCACGCTGTGGCAGAGCCGCGCCGCCATGGTCGAGGCCATCAACGGCCTGGCGGCCCGCGCCGACTGGGTGCTGCCCGGCATCGAGGAAGGCCTGCTGCTGACCGGCGAGAGCACGCCGCAGGGCGTGGCGCGCTTCTACCGCGCCCGTGGCGCCAGCCTCGTGGTCGTCAAGCTCGGTGCCGAAGGCGCCTACTTCGACAGCGAGGAAGCCGGCACCGGCCAGGTCGCGGGCTTCCCGGTCGAGCAGGTCGTCGACACCGTGGGTGCGGGCGACGGCTTCGCCGTGGGGGTGGTCAGCGCGCTGCTCGAAGGCCTGGACGTGCCGCAGGCCGTGCGCCGCGGCGCCTGGATCGGCGCGCGCGCCGTGCAGGTGCTGGGCGACACCGAAGGCCTGCCCACGCGCGCACAGCTGCAGCAGGCGGACCTGTGAACCGCCGCCGGGCCGGCCTCGCAGCGGTGGCATGCAACGCCCAGGAGAACTGACATGACGAAGAGCAAGGTGCTCGTGTTCCGCGCACTGCCGCCCGACCAGCTCGC